>JBIOVC010000208.1:0-8977 GCA_044867545.1 Hyphomicrobiaceae bacterium
AGGAAGGCAAGTATGCGGAGGCGATCCCCTACTACGAGCGGGCCTTGAAGCTGGCGCCGGAGCGGCCCTCGGTCTTGAGCAACCTGGCGCTTGCCTATGCGGCGCAAGGCGAGGCGGCGAAGGCGGAACCGTATCTCAGGCGGGCGGTGGGGCAGGCCGAAAGCGAGGCCAAGGTTCACCAGAACCTGGCGCTGGTGCTCGGTCTGCAGGGCAAGTACGAGGAGGCCAAGGCGGTGGCGGGGCGCGAGCTCAGCGCCGACACGGCCGCCGCCGATGTCGCCTACATGCAGAAGATCGCCCGCGTCGCGCCGAAGGCGGCGCCGGCCGGCATCGGTCTCTCCGATATCAAGGCCGCTGGCGACGCCTGGGCGCCGAAGCTCGCCCGGTCACCCTGACAGGACAGCTCGTCTCTCTGGTGTTACAGCGGCAGCCGAGGTGCGCCGGAGCCAGGTCCAACGCGCTCGAGTGCGAGGAGGCGCTCCTTGGTGACAACTCCTCCGTAGGCTGAGAACCCACCGAGCTTGCCGCTGCTTCCAAGGACACGGTGGCACGGGATGATGATCGGCACGGGATTGCGGGCCATCGCCTGGCCGACGGCACGCGCGGCGCCGGGGGAGCCGACCTGGCGTGCGAGGTCGCCGTAGCTCGCCGTGCGGCCCCAGCCGATGGTGCGGGCCGCGGCGTAGATCCTGCGATGGAAGGGGCTCGTCCGATCGAGGTCGAGCGCAACGTCGCCGAGGTCCGCCGGGTCTCCCTCGAAGTGCTGCTTCAGCAGGCTGATCGCGCCAGCAATTGCATCGGGCACCCGCTCCGTTCGGGTTGCGCCAGAGCCGGCGATCAGCCGCCGCTCGGTGGCGTTGCGGTCTCGCTCGGGGAGCTGCAGCCTTCTGATGCCGGCATTGCTCCATGCCAGGCCGCAGGTGCCGATCGCAGTGTCGAACAGGACCCAGTGCCAAGCATGCGCTTGCGTGTTGCGGCCGCTCATGTCCGCTCTCTCGACTGCGAACCCTGCTCTACCCGCTGCCACAGTAGGCCTCGATCCGGTAGCGGTCGAGATCGACGACGAACGCCGCACAGCAAGATCGCGAATGCCGATCGGGACGTGATTGATCATGGAACATCTCCCTTGGCCGGCTGGTGTTGGCCGGAGGCGTGAAGCGCTAGTGACGGCATCTGTCCAACTCGAAGTCGATGCGCCGATAGGGCCGGGGACCACATTGGCTGGCGACCGCCGACTCGATTCCACTGCGGTGGAGGCCGATATCCTTGAGGGTGCGCGCGTCGAGCGCATGAAGGATGCGTACGGTCGCTTTCATGCGCCGCTGATGCGCACGGCGCTGCCACCACGCGCGCACGAAATGCGCAAACCTGCTCGGGAAAGAAGCCGGGACAGTGGTGGTCGAAAGGCACACTGAGTGTTGCATGATCTCTCTCCTGGTGTTGTCTGTTGTTAGTCGGCTCGCGCCACTTAGTGGGCGCATACTGCAGGAGAGGCACTGACAGCCTGCTGTCAGGAGCCGGGCGAGCCTCCTGACACCGTGCTGTCAGGAGTGGTACGATAACCGTGCGCCCGTGGAGTTTCACTACTTTGGGAGATCCTTCATGCGTCGCGCCGACCGCCTGTTCGAGATCATCCAGCTCCTGCGCCGAAAGCCGACGGTCAAGGCACGCGAGCTTGCAGAAGCGCTCGAGGTATCGGAGCGCACTGTCTACCGTGACGTGCGGGATCTGATGGCGAGCGGTGTGCCGATCGAGGGCGAGGCGGGCATCGGCTATGTGCTGAAGGCAGGGTTCGATCTGCCGCCGCTGATGTTCAAGGAGCAGGAGATCGAGGCGCTGGTGCTCGGTGCACGGATCGTCGAGTCGTGGGCGGACGCGGAGCTCGCCGCGGCGGCAACGGACGCGATCGCCAAGATCGAGGCCGTGATCCCCGAGCGGCTGCGCGGCTACATGGCGAACACGGCGCTGCTCGCTCCGCAATCCCACCACATGGAGCCGCTCACGTTCGATCTCGCAGAGCTGCGGCGCGCCATCCGGAACCTGCTCAAGGTGCATTTCCGGTACACGGATGTCGTGCGGCAAAGATCGGAGCGCACGGTGCGGCCGCTGTCGCTCGCCTACTTCGGGCCGGTCTGGATTCTCGCGGCGTGGTGCGAGCTGCGCAACGACTTCCGCACGTTCCGGCTCGACCGCATCGAGGGCTTCGAGGTGATGGGGGAGCGGTTCCGCGCAGAGCGTGGCAAGACGCTGCACGACTTCCTGAAACGGCCGCAGGCATGGACCCGCAGCTCACTCAGCGCGACGATCGAAGAACGCCATTGATTGCAGGATCACTTGGGTGCGTTGCCGCTGAAGACGAGCGCTGCGGTCTCGAGGCCGTTCTTCAGCGCGGTGTCGAAAGACACATTTCGGAGCGACCACCGACGAGAGCTGTCGCCGTGGACGAGTTGCCAGTCGATGTTCCAGTAGCCGCCGGTGATCGAGAGCAGCCCGATGAGATGCGCGTCGGAGTGCGGCAAGGCGGCTTTCATTATCGAGACTTGCTTCGAAGCGATGTCTGTGAAGGTGACGGCGGTCTGGCCGACCGGGGGCAGGACGATCGGCAGCCCACGCCGGGCGGCGGTCTCGGTCAGGACGATGCGCTGTCCATAGGCCTCGGGTCCTTTGGCTGTCAGGACTTGGTCGCCGCGTGCGGTGCGGATGCCGAGCCAGACCGCGACGACCGGCCGGTCCGAGGACCATTTCTCGAGGCCCAGCCGCTTCAATGCTGCGTCGACCTCGGCCGGATTGAAGTGGACGCGCAGATAGTGCGGCCGCTCGCGCGTCCCCTGCTCGTCGTGCACGGGGATGTCCCTCATGCGATCTTCGTACTCGAACCGATCGACGAGGAGGTGCGGCCGGTCGAGCAGCGGTTCGAGCTTGCCGTCCTGCTCGAGACGGGCGTCGCCGGTGAGCTTGATGATGACGTCGATGAGCGCCACTCTAAGCCCCCGCGTGCGTTCCGGCTCCTCTGTGCCGGTGACAATCGCTTGCGCGTAGTAAAGATTGCCGACCTCGGCTGCGCCGAGCGCCGGCCCCAAAAGGATGGCCGCGAGAGCGCCCAGGCCCAAGAAAGTCTTTCCGGCTGGCAGAATTGCCACCTTCCGTTCACCGAAAATGGTCAATATGCAAGTGGGCGGCGTGGGCAGGGGCATTTAGATCTCAGTCCTGTACCGAGTTCCTGCGGGGCCTTCGTCGCTCGCCTCTCCAACCGCTGATGGCGCGCTGGCAGCGCGCCGAAGTCAATAGTGTTTCCGGAGTGTTTCCGGCAGCTTGTGCCGTTCGCCAAGACAATCGCGCGGGCATCGAATGTCGCGACGCCCGCGCAACTGCTTTGCTGCTTGCTTCCAGCCAACTAGGCGGGAAGCTCTCGCGCCGTGATCTTGTAGACAAAGGTATCGGGGTCGAGGCAGTCGAGCCTGCCGGCTGCCGTCTCCGCCTGGGGATACATCAGGAACTCGAGCGTCGGTCCCTTGGCGTCCGGCAAGACGATGTCGTGCGCGACATTGTAGGCGAGCCAATTCATCTCCCACGAACCGAACAGGGCCTTGCGCGCTGCCACGACTTTGGCGTCGGTGAGCGGGAGGTTGGCCGGCGGCTCTTCGAGCACGACCTTGCGCACGTCGGCCGGATCGACCGGCACCCAACCGAAGCCCGAGAGGTAGACCTCGGCACGGCAGTGCTGCGCCTTGGTGACGACCTCGGAACCGGCACCCAGGCTCTGTAGCCGAATTGCGAGGGTGCCACGCGCAGGCCGTAAACATCGCGGGCGGGTAGCCCGGCTGCACGCGCGAGCCCGACGTAGAGCGCGTTGAGGTCGGCGCACTTGCCGGACAGATTGCCGGACTTCAGCATAGAAGCGATATCGCCGACACCGCAGCCTCGGGTCTTCGGGTTCCGTTCGGTGGTGTCGACGATCCATTCGTAGATGCGGCGCGCTTTGTCGATTTCGCTGGTGGCCCCGGCCGTGATCTTGTCCGACGTCTGCTTGACGATCCCGTCGACCGGGATGAGAGCGGTGGCGGCGGTATAGAGCCTGCGGTCGGCGTCGGAGAGTGGCCGCGCATTGCCGGGTCTGGAAAGATCCACTGCGCGGTCGCGGGTCGAAAACCTGCTCGTTACCTGAACGACAGGGGCGTTCTCCTCCTGGGCCCACGCCACGTGCAGGAACTCGGCGCCATACTTGGAATCGCGCTTGGTCTCCGCCTTGCCGTTGGTCGCCCAGGTGCTGCCGCCTGGTTTGAACCACTCGGGCTCGCTGAACGCCGGCAACGGGACCCAAGCCTGTGACGCTCCTCCTGCCGCTCCTCCGAGCTCAACGCGTGTCACGGTCTGGAAGTTGCGCCACGCGCCCGGTTTGGGTGCGAATGCTGCCTGTGCGAACGCTGTTGCGGGCAAGGCCGTGGCGGCCGCAAGCGCGCCGCCGGCTTTCAGTAAATCGCGTCTGTTCACTCTCATCTGTCGTTCCTCCCTGTTGAAAGCACAGCAAATCAACGGCGCAACACGGCACCCACCTCGTCCAGCGCCGCCAGGACGTCAGTGCGCGTCCAATCCAGATCGCCCTCGACCCACAGGCGGGGCACCAACGATCGGTCGAGGATGAATGTCGTGGGCAGGATGCTCACACCCCACGCTTTGGTTACGGCGCGGTCGGTATCGAGCAGCACCGGAAAATCGACTGCTGTCGTTTCGAGGAAACGCCTCACGCGCGCCGGCACCTCGGCGACGTTCAGGGCGAGGACGGACACGTCGCCAGACCGTCGGGCAACAAGTGCGTTGAGAGAAGCGAGCTCCTCGCGGCAGGGCTCGCACCCGGTGGCAAAGAAATGCACCAGCACGACGCGGCCGGCATACCGACTCAGGTCAGCCGGAGCTTCCTGCACGGTTTGCAGGATGAAGTTCGGTTTGGCTGTGTCAGCAGAGGGGCGCAGCTCGCGCTGCGGAGCCTCCACTGCCAGGGATGCTCGAGTGCAAAGGGCCGCGCAGGCAACGCCGGCGGCCGCTGCTTGCAGCAGGGCTCTTCGGCCTGCACAAATCAACCTTGCGGAGGAAGCACTGCCCCGAGCCTCGGGCGCCACGCAATCGCGCATCCGGGTTCAACATACCTATCCCTGGTGATCCGTCAATGTAAGCCGATCACCTCTCAGTTGCCCGCGTCGAGGTCTTGGGAGAACGCTCGGCGTGCCGGCCCTCGGCTTGACCGAGTGTGCGCCCAACGAACTCCGTCCGAACTTTGGGCAGCGGAGAGGAACCAAATGCTAGAGGCGATGAGCGCCCTGACCTTGGACGCACCGATTTTGCGCTGCGCTTCGAAGCCGTTGGGAATGCTTTCTATTTCGGACGTTGAACCTGACGGTCTATGCTGCATAGCGAAAAAGTGCCGATTTTATCAGCATAAGTTTGACGTGCCCCCATACGTGTAATAGGGTTTCGCATGCTTTCCGAGAATTGGACTAACTCCAATCTACGGACGGCTCCTGAGGAGGAACCCAACCCATGAACATCGAAGTCTCTCGCCGGCATTTTATGAAGCTGGCTGGAGCCGGGGTGGCGGGGTCAGCCATTACGGCCTTCGGTTTCGGCGAGGCGGAAGCGCAGGTCGCTGCGCACGTCAGGCCGTTCAAGCTCGCGCAGACCAAGGAAGCGCGCAGCACCTGCCCTTACTGCTCAGTAAGCTGTGGCATGCTGGTGTACTCAGCAGCCAGCAAGAGCGAACCCAATAAGATGGAAGTCGTCCACATCGAGGGCGATGCGGACAATCCCGTCAATCGCGGAACGCTCTGCCCCAAGGGTGCGGCCGCCATCGACTTCATCAAGTCGGCGACCCGGGTCAAGTACCCGATGCACCGGAAGCCGGGCACCAACCAGTTCGAGCGCGTCACCTGGGACTTCGCGATGGAACGCATCGCCAGGCTCATGAAGGATGACCGCGACAAGAACTACGTCGAGAAGAACAAGGACGGCACGGCGGTCAATCGCTGGCCGACGTTCGGTTTTCTCTCCGGCTGTGCAACCTCCAACGAGACAGGCTGGGCCACGTACAAATTGGCGCGCGGCCTGGGGATTGTTCAGCTCGAAAACCAAGCAAGGATATGACACGCCCCGACGGTGGCCAGTCTGGCCCCAACATTCGGGCGCGGTGCAATGACCAACCAGTGGACGGACATCCGTAACGCGGACGTCGTCTGGATCATGGGTGGAAACGCCGCGGAGGCTCATCCCTGCGGCTTCAAGTGGGTCACCGAGGCGAAAGCCGAGCGTGGCGCCAAGCTGATGGTGGTCGATCCGCGATTCACGCGGTCGGCGGCGGTGGCCGATCACTACGCCCCGTTGAGGGCGGGGACGGACATCGCGTTCCTGTCGGGCGTCGTCAACTACCTGCTGACGAACGACAAGATCCATCGCGATTACGTGCGCAACTACACGAACGCCTCCTATCTCGTGAAGGCAGAGTACGACTTCAACGAGGGCCTTTTCACTGGCTACAACGAGGCAAACCGCAGCTACGACCGGAGCAGCTGGGAGTATCAGATCGGGCCGGATGGTTTCGCGCTCCGCGACGAGACCATGTCGGATCCGCGCAGCGTCTATCAGCTGATGAAGAAGCACTTCGCGCCGTACACGCCGGAGATGGTCGAGCGCGTCAGCGGCACGCCGAAGGACAAGTTCCTCAAGGTGTGCGAGTGGGCGGCCTCCAGCGCCAACGGCGAGCGGTCCATGACCATCATGTACGCGCTCGGTTGGACACAGCATTCGCACGGCTCGCAGAACATCCGCACCGCGGCGATGATTCAGCTCCTCTGCGGCAACATCGGCGTTCCCGGCGGCGGCGTGAATGCGCTGCGCGGTCACGCCAACGTACAAGGCCTCACCGACCTGGGGACTTTGGCTGCGTCGATCCCGGGCTATCTGGCGATGCCAGTGGACTCGGAGCCGACACTCCAGTCGCACCTAGTCAAGCGCGGCTTTAAGCCGTTGCAGGCCAACCAGATCAGCTTCTGGCAGAACTACCCGAAGTTCTACGTCAGCTTCCTGAAGACCTTCTACGCAGACAAGGCGACGAAGGAGAACAACTTCGGCTACGACTGGTTCACGAAGCTCGACGTGGTCTACGACACTCTGCGCATCTTCGAGACGATGCATCAGGGGAACACCAACGGCTTCATCTGCCAGGGCTACAATCCGTTGATGTCGGTTTCGCACAAGGCCAAGAACGTTGCGGCCCTGTCGAAGCTGAAGTTCCTGGTCTCGATCGACCCGATCGAAACCGACACGGCGCGGTTCTGGGAGAACCACGGCGACGCCAACGACGTCGATCCGGGCAAGATCCAGACCGAGGTGTTCATGCTTCCCGCCGGCTCGTTTGCCGAGGAGGATGGCTCGTTCACCAACTCAAGCCGGAACATCATCTGGAAATGGAAGGCGGCCGATATTCCGGGTGAGGGCCGGCGCGACATCGACATCGTTGCCGACCTGTTCATGCGGCTGCGCCGCCTCTACGAGAAGGAAGGCGGACCGGGCGCCCAGCAGTTCCTGAACGTGAGCTGGAACTACAAGGATCCGGCGTCGCCGACGGGCGAGGAGCTCCTCAAGGAGATCAACGGACGTGCGGTCGTCGACCTGAAAGACGCCGAAGGCAAGGTTACGCGCGCTGCCGGTGCGCAGCTCGCAAGCTTTGCCGAGATGCGAGACGATGGCTCTACGGACGGCGCCTGCTGGATCTACACCGGTGTGTTCAGTCCGGCCGGCAACATGGCGGCGCGTCGCGACAACAGCGATCCGTCGGGCATGAACGTCTACGCGAACTGGGGCTTTGCCTGGCCGGCGAACAGACGCATCGTCTACAATCGCGCGTCGTCGGACCCGCAAGGCAAACCTTGGAGCGAGGCCAAGAAGTACATCTTCTGGGACGGCAAGCGCTGGACGGGTCCGGATGTTCCGGATTTCCCGCCATTGCTTCCCCCGGAACGCGGAGCCGGTCCGTTCATCATGAACCCAGAAGGTGTGTCGCGCCTGTGGGTTCGCAACATGATGACGGAAGGGCCGTTCCCGACCCACTACGAGCCGTTCGAGTCACCGGTCGCCAATGTCCTCTTCCCGAAGGTCAAGGGCAATCCGGCGGCACGGGTGTTCAAGGGCGATATGGAGGTCTTCGGCAACGCCAAGGAGTTCCCGATCGTCGCCACCACCTATCGGCTCACCGAGCACTTCCACTACTGGACGAAGAGCGTCCACATGAACGCGGTGGTTCAGCCCGAGTTCTTCGTGGAGATGTCGGAAGAGCTCGCAAAGGAGAAGGGGATCAAGAACGGCGGCTGGGTCAGAGTGTGGTCCAACCGCGGCTCGGTCAAAGGCAAGGCTGTCGTTACCAAGCGGCTCGTGCCGCTGAAGATCGACGGCCGGACCGTGCACTCCGTCGGAATGCCAATTCACTTCGGCTTCGTCGGCGCCGCCAAGAAAGCGCCGCCGGTGAATACGCTCACCCCGTTCGTGGGTGATGCGAATACGCAGACGCCGGAGTTCAAGGCATTCCTGGTCGATATCGAGCCCGTCACTGGGCCGGTGGCATAGGAGGTCAGACCCATGTTTCCTCCGCTTCCAAATCCCACCACCCAGGCTGGCGCGCCGAAGTTCGGCGAGGCGGACCTGATCCGGCGCTCGGCTTCGACGGTGACGCCGCCCGCGCAGCGGCAGACCCAGGTTGCCAAGCTGATCGACGTCTCGAAGTGCATCGGCTGCAAGGCCTGCCAGACGGCGTGCCTCGAGTGGAACAACCTCACCGAGGAGGTCGGCGTGAACGTGGGGGTCTATGACAACCCCCATGATCTCACCCCGGCCAGCTGGACGCTGATGCGCTTCACGGAGTGGGTCAATCCGGAGACGCAAAACCTCGAGTGGCTGATCCGCAAGGACGGCTGCATGCACTGCGAGGATCCGG
>JBIOVC010000209.1:0-6799 GCA_044867545.1 Hyphomicrobiaceae bacterium
GCGAGACGTGATCGAAGGCGAGCAGCTTGCGCCGATCAATGATCAGATGTAAGAAGCTCGCCTCATTCAACCTGGCGACGTTCAACCGAGGAGGAGACCAGCCGTGAGTCCACTACCGCGCTCGACACATGCCGTGCCGACGCTCGCGGAGCGACCGGCTGACAGTCATCCATTCGGATTGAACGACCATGGCACGTTCGTTGATCCAGCGCCGGCAGGAGGCCGAGCGCGCGCGGGTTGATGCCTATGAGGCGTCGCTGCGGCGTGTGTCGCAGCGGGCGCGTTCGGCACCGGATTTCCACAAGGCGATCGCCGAGGCCAGGGACGGTTTCGAGGCCGCGGTCGTGCGCGACCCCTGGGCTTGGCGCCCGCAGATGAAGACGCGCGATGCCGCGCGCCTGCGTCTTGCCGCGGCCCGCTATCTCTTCGCGCGCTACCCGGTTGCGGAGCACCTGGAGCAGATCTGGGTGGACCGCGACGGGCTCGATCGCGACGCGATCGTGTTGCGCAAGCGCTGGTACATCGTGGCTGCCGGTGGCGGCTCGCTCTACAAGGAGGGGGCCGGCCCGTGGCTGTCCCGCAAGGAGGTCCACGCCTTCCTCAATCCGCTGGGGAGCCCCGGCTTCGAGGCGGCGATCTGGCAGGCGATTGCCCGTTCCTACACGAACGATGCTGCCATCGTGCTGCGGATCGCGCGCACCAGGATCGTACGGACGCTGCGCGCCGAGCTCGGCTTCTGGCGCGAGGCGGTGCGCTTCTTCTGTGCGCATCCGGCCACGGTGGAGGAGATGGACGACCTGCGCGACTATCTCGCGGACTGCCACCAGCGCGATCCGGGGTTCAGCCTCAAGGGCCGTACGCTCGCTTCGCTCAGCCGGCAGATGCGCGAGTGGCACCGCGACCTCGAGGCGATCGCGCGCATCGAAACCGCCCGCCGCCGCGCGGAGGCAGCGCAGGCCCGTGCGCGCGGACAGCCGATCGCAGGCGAGGCGTCCGGCGGCAGCTGGCGTGGCGCGGCGATCACGGACTGGTCGTGGGGCCCGGCGCCCAAGGACCGCTCCTGGCGCGAGGAGTACCTGGTGATCCAGCTGCGGACGGCCGCCGATCTCGTGGCCGAGATGCGGGCCATGCACCACTGTGTTGCGAGCTACGCGGCCAAGTGCATCGCCGGGAACGCTTCGATCTGGTCGCTGCGCCGCCGCGCTGCGAGCAATACCGAGCGGCTGCTGACGATCGAGCTCGACCGTCAGCACCGGGCGGTCCAGGTGCGCGGCTTTGCCAACCGGCCGGCACACACGGAGGAGCGCAAGCTCCTGGAGCGCTGGGCCAGGGCGCGCGCGATCGACCTCGCATAGCAAGGCCCCGCGCCGCGAGACGGCGCGGGGCGCTCGGGTCCGCGAGCCCATTCCCGTTGCGAGTGCAGATGAGCATGTTCCATGGCACATGCTCTGCCGCATCGCCGCCGGACGGCCCTTCGGCAGGCAGGTGCACATGGGAGACAATTGGTGTAGCAAGGCGGCAATTGCTTGCTGCAGAGCAACGGGGGCGTCTACCGCGAATGCTGCTGTCGATCACGACCACCTACCGGCCGGCCACGGACCTCGGCTATCTCCTGCACAAGCATCCGGCGCGCAGCCACGAGCTGGAGCTGGCCTTCGGCTGCGCGCACATGTTCTATCCCGAGGCGACCGACGAGCGCTGCACGTTCGCGCTGCTGCTCGACGTCGACCCAGTCGGCCTCGTGCGCGGCGGAGGCAAGGACGGGGGATTGCTCGACCAGTACGTCAATGACCGCCCCTACGCCGCCTCGTCGTTCCTGTCGGTAGCGATCGCCAAGACGCTGCGGACTGCGCTCGGCGGCCGCTGCGAGCAGCGCCCCGATCTCGTGCAGCAGCCGATCCCGCTGTCGGCGTTGGTGACGCCGCTGCCGGTGCGCGGCGGTACCGACCTGATCGAGCGCCTGTTCGCGCCGCTGGGCTACCGGGTTGCGGTCGAGACTCTGCCGCTCGATGCGGCGATGCCCGATTGGGGGCCAAGCCCCTACGTTACACTGCAGCTGGAAGCGACGTGTCGCCTCGTCGACCTTCTCAACCATCTCTACGTGCTGATCCCCGTCCTCGATCTGAAGAAGCACTACTATATCGGCGCCGAGGAGATCGAGAAGCTGCTGGCCAAGGGCGGCACCTGGCTGCCGGCCCATCCCGAGCGCGACCTCATCGCGCGCCGCTATCTCAGACGCAAGCGCGGGCTGGCCAGGGAGGCGATCGCACGCCTGGCCGAGGCTGACGCCGAGGCAGCCGACGGCGAGGCGGAGATCGAGACCCCGCCCGATGCAGACGGCGTCGTCGAGCTTCCCAAGAATGCCGCCGAGGAGAAGCTGGAGAAGCCGCTGCGCCTGCACGACCAGCGGCTGGACCGCGTCACCGAGGTGCTCAAGGCATCGGGCGCCCGGCGCGTGGTCGACCTCGGCTGCGGCAGCGGCAAGCTGCTGAAGCGGCTACTGTCGGAGAGGCAGTTCACCGAGATCCTCGGCGTCGACGTCGGCACCCAGGACCTGGAGATCGCGGCGCGGCGGCTGCGGCTCGACTCTCTCAACGAGCGGCAGGGCGCGCGGATCAGGATCGTGCAAGGCGCATTGACCTACCGCGACCAACGCATCGAGGGGTTCGATGCAGCCGCGCTGGTCGAGGTGATCGAGCACATCGAGCCGGATCGCCTCGCATCGGTGGAGCGCGTCGTCTTCGAGCTCGCCAAGCCCGGGCTGGTGGTTGTGACCACGCCCAACCGCGAGTACAACGCCAGGTTCGAAGGCATGGCGCCCGGTCAGCTGCGCCACGCCGACCATCGCTTCGAGTGGACGCGGGCGGAGTTCCAGGCCTGGGTGGATGGCGTGAGCGGCCGGTTCGGCTACGCGGCCCGGATCGAACCGGTCGGCGAGGAGGATGTGACGCTGGGCGCGCCGTCGCAGATGGCGATCTTCGAGCGGGGTGAGGCATGAGGATCGCTATCCCCGACTTCTGTCTCATCGCGCTGATCGGCGCCTCCGGCTCCGGCAAGTCGACGTTTGCACGCCGGCATTTCAAGCCGACCGAGGTCATCTCGTCCGATGCCTGCCGCGGCATGGTGGAGGACGACGAGAACAGCCTCGATGCCACGGCGGATGCGTTCGCACTCCTGCACGTCATCGCCGAGACGCGCCTGAAGCGGCGCAAGCTCGTCGTCATCGACGCTACCAATGTGCGCCAGGAGGATCGCGCGCAGCTCGTACGCACTGCCAAGAAATACCATGCGCTGGCCGTCGCTATCGTGCTCAACCCTGGCGAGGGCATCTGCCACGAGCGCAACAAGGCGCGGCCCGACCGCCAGTACGGGCCGCACGTGGTGCGCAACCACATGGCCAGCCTCAGGCGCAACATCCGCCGCATCGACAAGGAGGGCTTCCGCTACGTCCACGAGCTCCGTTCCGTGGAGGAGATCGACAGCGTCGAGATCGCACGCGAGCGCCTGTGGACCGATGCGCGGCACAAGGACGGTCCCTTCGACATCATCGGCGACGTGCACGGCTGCGCCGACGAGCTGGAAGCGCTGCTCGCCAAGCTGGGCTACCTGGTCTCCTGGGAGGGTAGAGGTAACTCGGACTGGGCGTGCACCGTGATCCCGCCCCAGGGACGCCGCGCGATCTTCGTCGGCGACCTTGTGGATCGCGGGCCAAGGACGCCCGACGTCCTGAGGCTCGTGCATGCAATGGTCACCAGCGGCGGCGCATTCTGTGTCCCTGGGAATCACGATGTGAAGCTCATCCGCTGGCTGCATGGACGCAACGTCAAACTCACGCATGGCCTGGCAGAGTCCGCGGCGCAGCTGGAACAGGAATCGGAGTCGTTCCGCATCCGCATGAGGACGTTTCTCGACGGCCTCGTCAGCCATCTGTGGCTCGACGGCGGCAAGCTGGTGGTTCCGCACGCGGGCATCAAGGAGGAGATGATCGGCCGCTCGTCGGGCGCGGTCCGCGAGTTCTGCCTCTACGGCGAGACCACGGGGGAGACCGACGAGTTCGGCTTGCCCATCCGCTACAACTGGGCCGCCGAGTACCGGGGCGCCACGGCGGTCGTCTACGGCCACACGCCCGTCGTCACCGCGGAGTGGCTGAACAATACCATCTGCATCGACACCGGCTGCGTTTTCGGCGGCAAGCTCACGGCGCTACGCTGGCCGGAGAAGGAGCTGATCGACGTTCCGGCCGCCAAGGTCTATGCCGAGCCCGTGCGGCCGCTCGGAGCCGCCGCTTCGGGCGGCCTCAGCCTCCAGCATGCCAACGACGATGTGCTCGACCTGTCGCTGGTGATCGGCAAGCGCATCGTCGATATCGGCCGGTCCGATGGATCCGGCCGCTCGATCACCCTCGACGAGGGCAGCGCCGCAGCCGCCCTGGAGGTCATGACCCGGTTCGCGGTCCATCCCAAGTGGCTGATCCACCTGCCGCCCACCATGTCGCCGCCAGCGACGACCGCCCGTGAGGGCCTGCTCGAGCACCCCGACGAGGCGTTCGCCTACTACCGCGACGAGGGCATCGCGGAGGTCGTCGTCGAGGAAAAGCACATGGGCTCGCGTGCACTGCTCGTCGTCTGCCGCGACGAAGACGACGCGCGCGACCGCTTCGGCGTGACGACCGGCGAGACCGGGATGATCTACACCCGCACCGGCCGAGCCTTCTTTCCGGATCGGACCACGACCGAGGCCGTGCTCGTGCGCGTGCGCGCGGCCATGACCGAGGTCGGATTCTGGGAGCGGCATGCCACCGCGTGGGCGCTCCTCGACGCCGAGATCATGCCCTGGTCCGCCAAGGCGCAATCCCTCATCCGCGAGCAGTATGCGGCCACCGGGGCCGCGGCGACGGCCGGGCTGAGCCGGTCGGTCGCCCTGCTGCGGCAGGCGGCGGACCGCGATCCATCGCTGGCGCCACTGCTGCAGCGCTTCGAGGCCCGGAGCGAGCGCTCAGCGAGGTATGCCCAGGCCTACCTGCGCTACTGCTGGCCCGTCGCGTCGCTCGACGACTACCGCATCGCGCCGTTCCATCTGCTGGCGACGGAGGGGGCCGTGCACATGGACAAGGATCATCTCTGGCACATGGCCGAGGTGGCGCGGCTCGCCGAGCCCGGCGACCAGCTCATGGTCGCCACGGCACATCATCTCGTCGATCTTGCTGATCCCGCCAGCGCCGAGACGGCGATCCAATGGTGGGGCGACCTGACAGGTTGCGGCGGCGAGGGCATGGTGGTGAAGCCGCGTGCCTTCATCGCACGGGGACGCAAGGGTCTCGCACAGCCGGCCGTGAAGTGCCGTGGGCCGGAATATCTGCGCATCATCTATGGACCTGAATACGACGCCACGGAGCACCTCGTGAGGCTGCGCAGCCGCGGCCTCGGCCGGAAGCGCTCGCTGGCGGCCCGCGAGTTCCTCCTCGGCCGGGAGGCGCTGGAGCGCTTCATCGCGCGCGAGCCGCTGCGGCGCGTGCACGAGGCCGTATTCGCCGTACTGGCGTTGGAAAGCGAGCCGGTTGATCCAAGGTTGTAGTCCGAGCGCTTGCGGTGCCCTGTATCAGTGAAACGGGCGCGTCTCGACCGGTGCTCGACGGCTGCCATCAAGCGCATGCTGGTCTGTCTCTCGACCAACAGCGGACTACTTCAGCGGTGCAACGATCATCTTCGGAGCCTGATCGCCGAATGTCTGCTCTTGTATTGGCGTTGTCCGCTCGTCGTACCAGCAACAGGCGAGAGACAAACGTCGTGCTATCCTTGACACGATAGCTCCGACAGAAGGTCCAGCTTATGACCGGACACATCGACCCGACCAAGGAGGCGTTTGCCGCCTTCCGTTCAAGCGACCGCGCAGGTCAGATCCACATGCTTAATCTCTTGCGGCTCCGCGACAAGGCCGCCTATCCAGACGGGCGGAGCGCGACCGGTGCGGAAGCTTATGCCGCTTACGGACGCGACAGCCTCCCTGTCTTCTCCCGGCTCGGCGGCCGCATCGTCTGGCGCGGCCACTTCGAGCTGATGCTCATAGGCCCAAGCGACGAAAGGTGGGATGAGTGTTTCATCGCGGAATACCCTTCAGTCGCCGCATTCGTCGAGATGATCCGTGATCCGGTATATCGAGAAGCAGTCAAGCATCGCCAAGCTGCCGTACTGGATTCGCGGCTCATCCGTCTTGCACTAGCAGCGACTGGTTCCGGGTTCGGCGGCTCCAAGTGAGCTTGCGAACGGCAGCATATGAGCGCTCCACTTTCGGGTAAGTCTCGGAGTGTCAACGTTCGCAAAGATCCGAAACCGCCCCATCGACCTGGAGACACGACGTCCCAAACGGTTCACGTCGCGGCGCAAGAAAAGCAGCAACCTTTCTCGGCGTCAGAGCGCCATGAAGCCGGGAATCGCAGACCCGACGGTCGACCCTGAATCGTCGAAAAGTGCAACGGTGACCTGCAGCATTTGGACCAGACTACGTTCGCTCGGCTTCAACTGTTGGCCGCGGTGCGTGGTATATCCGACCGCTTAGCACACCCTCATCGTTGATCTCGATCTGGAAGATCTCGGACAAGCCCGCCTTTCCAAACGACGATATTTGGAGCGCACGGCTGTTCGAAACACGTTTGAGCCATCCGAGCTCCAACAGACGATCCAGAATCCGAGCTCCGACGAGTCCCTTGATGTGATAACGACGCTCGCTCCAGTCGAGACAAGGCTGGCAGAAAATCCGCCGAGTCCGCGGCCTCAGATCAGCGCCGAACGCGGAAAGGAAA
>JBIOVC010000210.1:0-7617 GCA_044867545.1 Hyphomicrobiaceae bacterium
CGCTCGTCATGGCGTCGGGCGTCGCCACCTACGTGCTCGCTAGCGGCGCCTACCATTCGCTCGACGAGACCCGCGCCACCTACTACCTGCGCTACCGCTTCGCCGACGTGTTCGCCCAGGTGCGGCGGGCGCCGAAGTCCCTGATGGAGCAAATCCAGGCGATCCCGGGCGTTGCCGTTGCCGAGCCGCGCATCAGCCGCCTCGCCCTTCTCGACGTTGAGGATCTGCCCGAGCCTGCCACCGGCCGCGTCATTTCCATTCCCGACCTCGCCGAGCCGCGCCTCAACCTGCTGCATCTGCGCGCCGGCCGGCTGCCGGAGCGCGAGCGTACCGACGAGGTGGCGGTGACCGAGGGCTTCGCCAAGGCGCACGGCTTCGACATCGGCTCTACGTTCAGGGCTCTCCTCAACGGCAGGAAGCGCGTTCTCAAGGTGGTGGGCATCGCGCTGTCGCCGGAATTCATCTACGCGCTCGGACCCGGCGACCTGATGCCCGACGACCGGCGGTTCGCCGTGATGTGGATGTCGGAGAAGGGGCTCGCCGGACTCTTCGACCTCGACGGCGCCTTCGACGATGTCACGCTGACGTTGCTGCCGGGCGCTTCCGAAGCGGAGGTCATCAAGCAGCTCGACGATCTCCTTGCGCGCTACGGTGGCACAGGGGCCTATGGCCGCAAGGATCAGGTCTCGCATGCTTTCCTCGACGCCGAGCTGATGCAGCTCGATGCGTTGAGGCGCGTCATACCGCCGATCTTCCTGCTGGTGTCGGCATTCCTGATCAACATCACGCTGTCGCGGATGGTCGCGCTGGAGCGCGAGCAGATCGGCCTCATGAAGGCGCTGGGCTACGGCCCGCTGCCGATCGCCCTCCACTACGTCAAGGTCGTGCTTGCCATCACCGGCGCCGGCATCGCCATCGGCTTCGTGGCCGGCGCGTGGCTCGGCCAGGGCCTGACCCGCCTCTACGGCACTTTCTTCCACTTTCCGTTCCTGATCTTCCGCCACGATACCGACGTCTATGCGATCGCTGGCCTGGTATCGGCGCTGTCCGCGGTCGTCGGCGCGGTAAAGGCGGTGCGTGAGGTGCTGGTGCTGGCTCCGGCGGTCGCCATGCAGCCGCCCGCGCCGGAGCGCTACCACCGCGTGCTCCGGCAGGCGCTTGGCTCGCGCGCCTGGCTCTCGCAGATGACGGTGATGGCGCTGCGCCACATGGCCCGCCGTCCGCTGCGGGCGGCCGCCACCACCCTCGGCATCGCGATGAGCGTCGGGCTTCTGGTCACCGCGTTGCTCTCCTCCGATTCGCTGGAGCAGATGATCGACGTGGCGTTCTTCCGCACCGACCGCCAGCATGCCACCCTCACCTTCACCGAGGAGGCGCACACGCGTGCGCTGCAGGCGGTCGAGCGGTTGCCGGGCGTGCTGCGGGCTGAACCCTATCGATCGGTCGCCGTCCGGCTCAGGAATGGGCACCTGGCGCGCCAGCTCGCCATCATCGGCAAGCCCACGGCCATGGACCTCTCCCGCGTTCTCGACGCCGACGAGCAGCCGGTCGTGCTGCCTCCGTCCGGGCTCGTTATCAACGAGCGCACCGCCGGGCTTCTGCGACTGCGGCGGGGTGATCTCGTGGAAGTCGACATCCTGGAGGGGCGGCGCGGGACCAGGCAGGTGCCCGTCGCCGACGTCATCAAGAGCTACTTCGGACTTGCCGCCTACATGGAGCTTGGCGCGCTCGATGAGCTGATGGGAGGACCGCGCCTCAGAGGAGTGCATATCGCCTACGATGCGCTGCGCCAGGACGAGCTGTTCGCAGCCATCAAGTCTACTCCGGCGATCGGGTCGATTGGCTTGCAACGCCATGCGCTCGCTCGCTTCCGCGAGACGGTGGCGATGAACATCAACTACTCGGTGACGATCTACGTGACGCTCGCCGTGATCATCGCGTTCGGCGTCGTCTACAACAGCGCGCGCATCCAGCTCTCGGAGCATGCGCGGGAGCTCGCGAGCCTGCGGGTTCTCGGCTTCACGAGGGGCGAGGCCTCGCGCGTGCTGCTGACGGAGCTTGCCTTGCTTACCCTGATCGCCATCCCGATCGGATGGATCATCGGCTACGGCTTCGGCTGGCTGCTCATCCAGTCCTTTTCCAGCGATCTCTACCGCGTGCCGTTCGCCATCGAGCGGGCGACATATGGCAAGGCCGGCCTGGTGGTACTGCTTGCGGCCGCGGCCTCCGCATTGATCGTGCGCAGACGCATCGACAGGCTCGATCTGATAGCCGTATTGAAGACGAGGGACTAAGAGCCCGTAAGGAGCACCACGTGCGCTTGCCACCGATGCGTATGATCAAGCGAGGGCTCATCGCCGCCGGCGGCGCGGCAATCGTGCTCGCCCTCATCTGGGCCTTGTGGCCGAAGCCCGTGGGTGTCGAGGTCGCGCGGCTGCAGAGGGGAGCGTTCCTCGTAACGGTCGACGAGGAAGGCAAGACGCGGATCAAGGACGTCTACACCGTTTCGGCGCCGATTACCGGCAAGCTCGTGCGCCTGGTGCTCGAGGCCGGCGATGCCGTGCAGAAAGACAAGTCGGCGGTGGCAATCATCGAGCCGACTGCGCCCGCCTTCCTCGATGTTCGCACGATGCGCGATCTTCAGGCGCAGATCGAAGCCGGGAGGGCGCTGGTCGGGCTTGCCGAGGCGGAGGTCAGACAGGCAGCGGCCGAGCTGCAGTTCGCGCAGAGCGAGCTCGAACGCGCGCAAGCGCTGATGCGGTCGAAGACGATCTCCGACCGTGCTCTGGAGCGCGCCCGCATCGATGCTGACTTGAGGCAGGCGGCGCTCGCGAGGGCTCAGGCTGGTCTCGAGGCGCGCCGTCGCGAGCTGGAGGCCGCACAGGCGCGGTTGACGGGACCCGAGGAGGCGGCAAAGGGCGAAGTCCCCGCTGGGTGCTGCGTCACGGTGCATGCGCCGGTGAGCGGCCGAGTGCTGCGCATCATCCAGGAGAGCGAGCGGGTGGTGCTTGCCGGGACGCCCTTGGTCGACATCGGCGACCCCGGCCAGCTGGAACTCGTCGTCGAGCTGCTGTCTGCCGATGCCGTCAAGGTGCGCGAGGGCGCCACGGCGAGCATCGAGGGTTGGGGTGGGACCCCGCTCGCCGCCAGGGTCACGCGCATCGAGCCGGCCGGCTTCACCAAGGTATCGGCGCTCGGCATAGAGGAGCAGCGCGTGCGCACGATCCTGAGATTGGAGGCGGGCGGAGATGCGGCGCAGCGGCTGGGCCACGAGTTCCGGGTGTTCGCCAGGATCCTCGTCTATGAGGTCGCGGGTGCGCTGCGCGTGCCGATCAGCGCGCTGTTCCGCAAACGCGACCAGTGGTCGGTCTACACGGTGGAGCGCGGCCGCGCCCGCTCGGTGCCGATCGAGGTCGGACAGCGCAACGCGTCATTCGCCGAGGTCTTGTCCGGCCTGCCGGAGGGCGCCGCGGTGATCCTGCATCCGAGCGACCGGGTCGCGGACGGCGTGAGGGTCACGCCGCTGCCCGGCGGTTGATGCGTTCCGGTCGCATTCGGCTCGCCGCGGGCGCATCGGCCGCAGGCGAAAATTGATCTCGATCAAACGGCGGTCGCCGTAGAGGGCGAGAAAATTCATGGCCGGCATGCGGCCGTGGACGGTCTCGCGCGCCGGAAGCCTTGGGAGGCGCCCGATGACCTCGCTTCTATCCTGGCCGATGTTTCGTCGCGTGGAACGGCAAGCTCGGCGGATGCATGAGATGATGGATCGCCTCAACGTCGATCCGGCTCGGCTGGCGCGACTGCGCAGCGGAGACGCCTACGCGGAGGCGCGCGCCAGATGCCTATCATGCGGCACGACCGAGAAGTGTCTGCGCTGGCTCGATAACCCGGCGGCGTCCGACCGGCGCCCGAACTTCTGCCCGAATGTGCCGCTGTTCGAGGCTTGCAGGCGCGAGCCTTCCGACAACGACGGGCAGGCGGATTAGACTAGCTTCGTTCGCCTGCGACAGATCGCTACTGCCTCGAGCGGCGGCCGGTGCGCGCCGGTCATTCTGACGCTGCTGCCTTCAATCTAAGCAGTTTGCCTAATTCTGTGATGTTCGCTCGCGGCCTGCGACGCGCTATGGACTGGTGATCCGATCACTCGAACGCGTGGCGAGATGGCCCGACTGCCGCACAGATTTGCCCCGTGGATCTACGGCATCATCCAGGTGACCATAACCACCGCTGCCGCCACCGGCATTGCGACCTACCAGATCATGGGTTTCGGCACCCAGTTCCTGCTGCAATGGGGCGTGGCCTGGATGATCGCGTGGCTCACCATGCTGCCGGTCGTCATCCTGGTGGCCCCGTTCGTGCAAGCCCTCGTGGCGGCCATGACGGTGCACGACTGACCAGTACAACTTTTGTGATCACGGCAATGGCGCCGCCACGCGCACTGCGCACTCGGAGAAGTTCCTCGGCCGTATGATGTCCGATGCGCCGCTCAACATCCTCGTTATCGACGAGAACCCGATCCGTCGCGCCATCCTCGAGACTGGGCTCAGGGATGCGGGCTTTGAGAACATCACCCTGCTCGGCGATACCCACGGGCTGCTCGAACGCATCTACGCCGTCGATCCCGACGTCATCATCATCGACCTGCAGAACCCGAGCCGCGATGTGCTGGAGCAGATGTTCCAGGTGTCGCGCATCGTGCGCCGGCCGATCGCGATGTTCGTCGACCAGAGCGACAAGGCCACGATCGAGGCGGCGATCGATGCAGGGGTAAGCGCCTACATCGTGGACGGCCTCAAGAAGGAGCGCGTGCGGGCGATCCTCGACATGACGGTCTCGCGCTTTGGCGCCTTCGAGCGGCTGCGCGCGGAGCTCGAGGAGACCAAGAGCGCGCTCAAGGAGCGCAAGATCATCGAGAAGGCGAAGGGCATTCTCATGAAGAAGCGGGGTCTGGACGAGGAAGCGGCCTACGCCCTGTTGCGGCGTACGGCCATGAGCAACGGCAAACGGATCGCAGACGTGGCGGAGAGCCTCATCAGCACCGTCGAACTCCTGAAAGACTGAAACGTCGGAAGATGACCACACGCCACATCAACAGAACCTCGCACACCCCGCTGCGGATCGGCTTCATCCCGCTCGCCGACGCAACCGCACTGATCATCGCCGTCGACAAGGGCTTCACCGCCGAGGAGGGGCTCGATGTCGAGCTGGTGCGGGAGGTGTCGTGGTCGAACGTGCGAGACCGTCTCAACATCGGCCAGTTCGACGCCGCGCACCTGCTGGCGCCGGTCGCCATCGCCTCGAGCCTGGGGCTCGGTCACGTGCGGGTGCCGATCCTCGCGCCGTTCAATCTCGGGCTCAACGGCAACGCCATCACGGTCACCACCGCGCTCCACCGGGCGCTCGAGGAGGAAGCCGACGGCGACCTCAGCGATCCGCGAGTATCGGCCGCGGCGCTCGCGGGCGTCGTGGCCGTCCGCAAGCGCAAGGGCCAGGACCCGCTCACCTTCGGCATGACCTTCCCGTACTCGACGCACAACTATCAGCTCCGCTTCTGGATTGCGTCGGGCGGCGTCGATCCGGACGAGGACATCCGCCTCGTCGTGCTGCCGCCGCCGTTCATGGTGGAGAGCATCGCCAACGGCCACGTCGACGCGTTCTGCGTCGGCGCGCCATGGAACTCGGTCGCCGTCGATCTCGGCATTGCCCACATCCTGCACTTCGTGTCGGAGATCCTGCAGCGCGCGGCTGAGAAGGTGCTGGCCGTGCGTGCCGACTGGGCCAAGCGGAACCCGGAGATCGTGACCGCGCTGATCCGCGCGCACGGCAAGGCGGCAGACTTCGTCGAGGATGTCGCCAACCGCGAGGAGGCATGTCGCATCCTGGCGGCGCCCAACCGCATCGGCGTCGCGCCCGAGGTGATCCGCCGCACGCTCGACGGGCGGCTGAAGGTGGCGCCGGACGGCACGATCCGCGAGAGCGAGCGCTACCTGATGGTCGGTCGCAAGGGGGCAGCCAGGCCCGATCCCGTGCAGGCCGCGTGGCTCTATGCGCAGATGGTGCGCTGGGGGCAGGCGCCGATGTCGCGCGAGCTGTTGGAGACGGCGCTCTCGACCTTCCGGCCGGACTTGTACGACGCTGTGCTGGGTAGCAGCCACGGCCGCATCGCCGGAGAGCCGGCAGACGGCATCGGCGCATTCGCCGGACCGCCGTTCGACAGTCGCGAGATCGCCGCTCACCTCGAGCCCTGGGCGATCAAGCGCACGGCGTCCTGAGGTGCGGAGGCGCTCGCCCTTGCATGCACTGACAAGCGGCAGTTTTGGTTGCGACGCACAATAAATCGGCAATGCGCAGACTGTGAAGGCACCGGGACGATTTCCTAGAGCGCTGATTTCAAATCGAAAATTCTTGATGGCGAACTTGGCACGAAGCTTGATAAGGGAACGCGACCGGGAATTTTGTCGGTAGCGACTCCGGGCGGCCCAAGGGCGGGCCATTCCATAAGCGACGCCGCTGTCTCGAGAACGCGCATGCGCTCTCGGAACGCGGCGTTTTTGTTTTGCGCAGTGAGGAACGCAACGAGGGGATCGGAAAGATCCACAGCGCGGCCGAAAAGGATGACGACGTAATGATGACCACGAGCAGGAAGGGACCTCGAGCCCGAAGCGTCAGCCGGCGCACATTTCTGAAGACGACGAGCAGCACGGCTGCGGTCATTGCCGCGGCGAAGGCAAGTTTCATCGGCGGCGCACACATCGCCTGGGCGTCGGGGCCGGAGGTGAAGGGCACCAAACTCGGTTACATCGCGCTCACCGATGCTTCGCCGCTCATCATCGCCAAAGAGAAGGGCTTCTACGCCAAGCACGGCCTGCCCGACATGGAGATCCTCAAGCAGGCATCCTGGGGCGCCACGCGCGACAACATGGCGCTCGGCACCAAGGCCAACGGCATCGACGGTGGCCACATCCTGAGGCCGAAGACGCACCTCTACACGACCGGCAAGGTGATCCAGAACAATCAGCCGCTGCCGATGTACACGCTGCTGAGCTTGAACGAGGACTGCCAGGGTCTCTCGGTCTCGAACGAGTACAAGGAGCTCAACGTCGGAACCGATTGCTCGGCGCTGAAGGCGGCATTCGAGAGGAAGAAGGCGTCCGGCAAAGAGGTGAAGGTCGCCATGACCTTCCCCGGCGGCACCCACGATGTGTGGCTCCGCTACTGGCTCGCCGCCGGCGGCATCGATCCCGACAAGGACGTTTCAACCATCGTTGTGCCGCCGCCGCAGATGGTCGCCAACATGAAGGTCGGCAACATGGACGCCTTTTGCGTCGGCGAGCCTTGGAACGAGCAGCTCGTCAATCAGGACATCGGCTTCACCGCGGCCACCACCGGGGAGATCTGGTTCAAGCACCCGGAGAAGATCCTCGGCATGCGTGCCGACTGGGTCGATGCCAACCCCAAGGCAGCGCTCGCCATCATGATGGCGACGATGGAGGCGCAGCAGTGGTGCGAGAAGATGGAGAACAAGCAGGAGATGGCCGAGATCATCGGCCGCCGCCAGTGGTTCAACGTGCCCGTGCCGGACATCATCGGCCGCATCAAGGGAGACATCAACTACGG
>JBIOVC010000211.1:0-5418 GCA_044867545.1 Hyphomicrobiaceae bacterium
GCCAACCCCAAACCCTTCGTTTGGACCAAGACCGCCAAGGTCATCCTTGCCAAGGAGCGCCGGGCGCTCGATGCCCTCGAAGCGGTCAAAAATGGGTACCAAGCGTCGGACTCAGAACACTAGCACGGCAGCGGCTGGCGCGTTGGCACCGGTTGCCGCGGCTTTCAATTTGGCTGATCTGGTTGGCAACCCGTGGTGGGTTGCGATGGTCAAGTCTCAACTGACGGGGGTTCTCATCGCGGAAGCCATTCGCGGCTGCGAAAGTCGAAGTTTCATTCTGCTTGGTCATTCACTCGGAGCGCGCGCTGTCGTTTCGGCTCTGCAGTTTCTCGCGACGCCTGAGATGTCGGAGCGAAGCTCCCGGATTCGGGACGTCCACTTGCTAGGTGGCGCTGCCGACCTTGGGGATCAAGCGCAGTGGAAAAAAGCGACGGACGCGATAGAGGGCAAGTGCTACAACTACTACACGAAAAATGATGGCATACTGACTTACTTGTATCAGGTAGCCAATCTCGGACGAAGCACTCCGATAGGCGTTGCGAGTCTGCCGACCAGTGATCACACGAAAGAAAAACTGATCTCGATCGATTGTTCGCACGATGTAGATGGACATAGCCGGTACCATGGAAGTCTTGGCCGGATTCTTCAGGTTGAGAAAACGACGCCGGCTCCACGAGGTTTCTGGGGCTGGTTCTTGGGGAGATTGCGAGCGTTGTTCCAGAACATTGCGGCTCGTAGTTGAGTCTTCGTTGCCAGGGGCGCCATCTTCCTTCCGGTAGGTGAACACAATGAACTGCACAACAAAAGCCCCCTACGAAGTCGGGGGCTGAGGTTGCATCGCTCTGGTGGCAGCGCATCGGCCTTTGGTGGCCGCGGGCAGGGCCTGCAGACGGTCCCCGCGCCGGCGCTCCCTCCTGCAGGGAGCGTTTCGTCCGGCGCGCCATGGCGGGAGCGATGAACCCTTGCGGATTATTCGTTGAGGACGTTGCACGCGGCACCGGTGGTGCCGCGCGATGGCCGGCTATTCCGCCGCGGCCGCGTGCGGCTCACCGTCGGCGTCGCCGGCGAGGAAGGCGGGAAGCGCCTCGGGGTCTTCTGCGTCAGGCGACCCCGAGGCATCGGCGACCCGCAACCGCAGCGGCTCCGGCAACCAGCCGGTGCGTTCGAGCAGGCGCTCGGCCTCGCGCGCCATGTCGGCCTTCTTGAGGCCCTCGATCAGCTGCGCGGCCGGCTCGCCCTTTGCCTCGCGCACGGCTTCGAGGATCCGCGCCTTGGTGACGCGGCCGAGATAGGTGGCCGTGGTCGGGCGCCAGCCGGCCTCCGCCATGTCGAGCTGGACGGCCTCCGCCAGGCGATCGGCGTGGGCGATGGCCTTCGGCCTGCGGTCGTAGGGCTGGCAGGTCGCGTTGATGGTGAGGCCGACGCAGTGGGCGAACAGCGCTTGGCGGCTGTCGCTGTCGAGCCCGCAGAGGACATCCCAGAGGCCGGCGGTGTCCTTCGGCAGCTGCGCCGACCAGGTGCCGTGCCGCGCGTCGATCGCCGCCGCGTACGCCATACCGCCGAGGCCCTCGACCTGCGAGCCGAACAGCACGCTCTTGGCGTCCACCTCCAGGCAGCTGTCGAGCCCGAGCCGGTAGAACAGCTTGAGGCAGAGCGCGTGCAGGATCGCCAGGTAGGCGGTGTCGGGATCGTTGGCGACGGCCTCGCGCAGGGCCAGCGTCCGGTGCGCCGTGAGCTCGGTCATCAGGCGGTCCGAGAGCGAGCGGAAGCCCTCGTCCTCCTCGTCCCTCTCCGTCACCGGATGGCCAGGAGGCGAGGATGGGGCACGGGACGTCGCTGTGGCACCATTGGGCGTACCGTTGGGCCTTGCCGCCATGCCCTTGCTGTTCTCGCCCGCATCCTCCTCTTCTTCGTCACTTTCGGCCGTCGCCACCGGCTCCTCGTCTTCAGGGCGCACATAGCCGCGCTCGACGTGCAGGCTCCCGTCCGTGCCGATGCTGACGAAGACGCCGGCGCGCGCGATCTCGGACGCATCGTAGACAACGGGGCGCTCCTCGAACTCCCCGAGCGCCGTCTCGATCTCGCCCAGGCGCTCGTCGACCTCCTCCGGGACCTCCTCGGCGTCGGCGTACTTCTTTTCGAGCTTGTCCAGCTCCGCCTTGAGGGCATCGCGCGCCTTGGTCTCCTTCTTCGTCAGCGGCACCTCCTTGCCGCTCAGCCGTCGCAGCCCGTAGGTGTGGCCGTAGGGGAAGTCGGGGGCGACCTCGACCCACCTCCATCCCTCGGCGCGGACGGTCTCCGCTTCCTTCTCCAGCTTCTCAGCGACGAGCCGGTCGAGCAGTGCCGGGTCCTGCAGCCAGCCGCCGTCGTCGGACTCGAACAGGTCGCGCAGGACGATGCCGCCGGCGGCCTCGTAGTCGGCGATGCCGACGAACCGCGCCCGCCGGTCGGAGGCGCGCACCGTGTCCTCCGTGAGCATCCGGCGGATCTGGTAGGTCTGCCTGGCAGGAACGCGCTGCAGCGCCTCCCACACCGCCTCCTGGCGCGCGTGGTCGGGATTGACCGTGAACGCCATCAGCTGGTCGAGCGACATGCCGTCCTCGGCATAGACCTCCAGCAGCTTCGGCGAGACCGACGCCAGCCGCAGGCGCTGGCGCACGACGGCGACCGAGACGAAGAACGCCGCGGCGATGTCCTCCTCGGACTGCCCCTTCTCGCGCAGCGCCAGGAACGCGCGGAACTGGTCGAGCGGGTGCAGCGGCGCCCGCTGCACGTTCTCGGCCAGGCTGTCCTCCTCGGCGATGCCGCCGGTGCGGACGATGCAGGGCACCGGCGCGGTGCGGGCGAGGCGTTTCTGCTTCACCAGCAGCTCCAGCGCCCGGTAGCGCCGCCCGCCGGCCGGCACCTCGTACATGCCGGTCTCGGCGCCGCTGTCGTCCAGCACCGCCCGCACGGTGAGGCTCTGCAGCAGGGTGCGCCGAGCGATGTCCTCTGCCAGCTCCTCGATGGAGACGCCGGCCTTGATCCGGCGGACATTGGACTGGCTGAGGACGAGCTTGTCGAAGGGAATGCCACGCGATTCGCTTAAGGTGATCTTGGGGGGCGACTTGGCCATGGGAGGGTCTCCGCGACGGGCCGGCCGGGAGACTCTCTCCGGCCTCCAACCCGTCGCCGGACTGCCGCATCCCTCTCACTCTCCTGCCGGTGCGTCACACGCCGCACATCCCCTCGCATTCGTTCGACCATAGATCGAGCTGGCCGCGATCGGCGGCTGTCGAGAGATCGGCCTGGTCGAGCGGCACGGCGGAGCGATGGAGGTAGACCTCGCCCCGAATGCCCCGGAAGCCCGGACCGCACGGTCGACCGACACGGCGTCCGCCCACGCGTCGGGATCGTGGTCGCGCATGTGCCGCCAACGATCGTCGGAATGGAACGGGCAGCCGATGCAGGCGCTCTTGGGCGGCGGGGGATAGCCATGCCTTTCCAGCCAACGCAGGCAGTCGAGCCGCGTCATGCCTCGTTCGATGAGCGGCCATCGGTTGATCTGCCAGTGCTCGAATGAGGGCTTGATCCGGACGGCCTCGTCGAGCGAGATGCCGATCCATTGCTCGGCCGCCGGCGGTGTCGGCGAGCGCCGGCCGGCAATGCCGAGCAGCTCGCGCACCTTTCGGCGGATCGGCACGATTTTGTAGTCGGCCGTGCATTGCCGGCGGATCATGCCGATCTCGACGCGCTCGGTCGCCAGGATGCGGGAGCCCACGACGATGGGCTCGCCGTTCTCGTCCTCGTCGCCGACCGGAACCGCGGTCCCTGCCGGCGTCATCTTCCGCGTGAAGGCCGGGATCGACGCCCAGCGCTCGCCCCGGGCGCCGGTGACGATGCCGGCGCGCAGGTCGCCGGCCGACACGATGTGGACGGGGAACGGCAGGACGTTGGACGATCGCAGCCAGGCCAGATGCTCGTAGACGGCTTTCGGCTCCCAGCCCGTGTCGGCAAGATGGCGCAATCCGGCATGGGGCCGATCTCGCCGTGTGCGGCCATCAGCGCGAGCGTGGTCGACTGCACACCGGCACCGAGGCTCAGCACGCGCAGTCGAACGCCGAGCGCATGCTCGGGACACGGCGCGCGTCCGGGGAATACGGTCGCGTTCATTGGGCTGCGAGCGGCTCCTCGTCGGCCAGGGGCATGCGCTCGGTGAAGGGCGAGGAACCGGCCGTTCTGTGTGCTGGGGCCGCGGCCGCGACCGGCTGCTGGGCATGCATCCAGTCTGCCGCCTGTTGTGCCTTGCCGGCAGCGGTGAAGATGGCACGCGGATCGTCTTCGAGGACGTCGAGCCAGGTGGAGAGGTACGCGGCATGCTCGGCGCGAGGCCGATTGACAATACCGAGATCGGCCAGAATGAAACTCGCCGTCAATTCGGCCACCGCCTCGTCCATCGCGTATTTTGCCGAACCGAAGCGCCCCCGGTTGAGGCGAGACGCGTGGCCTACGGCGTGCCCGCCTTCGTGGTAAAGGCAGCTATAGAAGCTTGCCGCATCGAAGAAGTGCTCGAACGGGGGCATGAAGATCGTATCGATGTCCGGGCGATAGCAGGGGTGGTTGCCGGCGATGACGATAGGAATGTTGAGCGCGGCAAAGAAGGCGTCGGCGCGTGCAATTCGCTCGGACTCGGGCAGGCACGTCAGCTCCTCCTGGACGTGCCCGTCGACCTGTGCCTTGTTGAAGACGTAGTAGCCGCGTGCCAGGAAGCGCGGCCTCCTGCCCTGCTCGTGATGGTCGGACGAGTCGGGGTCATCGGATGCCTCACTATCGTCATGTCGGCCGATCTGCTTCCAGAACACGACGGTGGTCGCCGTCTCGCCCCGGCGTACCTGGCAACCCTGCTCCGCCCATTGACGGTAAGTGCCCCAGATCCCGCTCGTGTAGCCCGCGCGATGCGCGGCGACCCAGAGAGCCAGGACATTGATGCCGCGGTAGGCTTTGTCGGAGGCGACATTGCGCGGGCGGGCAATGCTGCTGCCATCGTGATGCCAGGGCATCTGCCACTCGCCAGCGCCCTGCTCGATGGCGGCGACGATGTCATCGGTGATGCGCGTGTAGACGTCGGAGCGCGCCGACTGGAACGATCTGTTGGCCATGGGGGGAAACTCCGCGACGGGCGTCGCGAGCCTCTCCCGCGACCGTCAGCCCCGTCACGAGCCCCCGGACCGCACTCTCACTCTCGGCGATCCGCGGCTATGGAGACCGGATCCGGAGTCAGTACCCTTGGTCGTCTCTCTCTTCTCTTACGTCGCTGGGATCTCATACACTTGCGGCAACGATCGAACCCCGGAGGGCCGAGACGCTGGAACAGCGGCTCGGCTGCGCGGGCCTCTTGGCCCGCGCAGGGAGAGCGTGGCCCTTGCCCGGGCCTCGGTC
>JBIOVC010000212.1:0-2855 GCA_044867545.1 Hyphomicrobiaceae bacterium
TGGTGGGGGACATGCGCGACCTGCAGCCCTTTGAGGTTGAGCGCGATCCGCACCCGGTAGGCGGCCGAGCTTCTGAAGAACCCGTGCAGCTTCATCGAGACGCTCCTCCCGGGGCCTTTGCCTGCCCGCCCCTTGGCACACAATTGACAGCATCGGGGTTGTAGGCGTCAATCGGCCCAATTCGGGAACCGCAGCCAGGGAGCCGAGCTCATGGCAGGACCAAACGTACAGGAAACGCCGGAACGCCAGGCCTTCTACCGGAAGATAGAGAGCCAGAGCATATCCGCCCTCTGGACCGTGCTCGGCGACCTCGTCACGCCCGAGCCGAAGAGCAGCTGCCGTCCCCACGCGTGGAGGTTCGCGGCGATCCGCGCCGCCATGATGGAAGCGGGCGGCCTCATCACCGCCAAGGAAGCCGAGCGCCGGGTGCTGGTGCTGGAGAACCCCGGCTTCAAAGGCCAGTCGCGCATCACGACCTCCCTCTTCGCCGGCATTCAGATGGTGCTCCCCGGAGAGGTGGCACCCGCGCACCGCCATTCGCAGTCGGCGCTGCGCTTCATTCTGGAAGGCGAAGGCGCCTACACCGCCGTCGACGGCGAGCGCACGCTCATGCGCGAAGGCGATTTCGTCATCACGCCGTCCTTAACCTGGCATGACCACGGCAACGACAGCGGCCGCCCCATGTTCTGGCTGGACGGCCTCGACATCCCGCTCGTGCAGGCGCTCGACGCCTCCTTCCTGGAGCACCTCGACGAGGACGAGCAGCCGATCTCGCGCCCTGCGGGCGACAGCCCGGCCCGCTACGGCAACAACCTGCTCCCTGTCGACCACAAGCGGCGCGGCGTCTCCTCACCGGTCTTCAACTATCCTTATGAGCGTACGCGCACCACGCTCGCGACATTGCAGCGATCGGGCGAAGGCGACGCCTGCCACGGCTACAAGATGCGCTACGTCAACCCCGAGACCGGCGACCATGCGATGCCGACGATCGGTGCGTTCATCCAGCTTTTGCCGAAAGGGGTCTCGACCTCGCGCTACCGCGCGACCGACGCCACCGTCTTCGCAGCGATGGAAGGGCGTGGCCGCAGCAAGGTCGGCGACCGCACCGTGCTCGAATGGGGCCCGCGCGATCTCTTCGTGGTGCCGAGCTGGCAAACGGTCATTCACGAGGCCGATGACGAGGCGGTTCTCTTCAGCTTCTCCGACCGCCCGGTCCAGGAGAAGCTCGGTCTCTTCCGCGAGGACCGCTTCAACGCCTGACCGTCCGTACGGCCAGCCGGATGTAGTCCGCAAGATCCCGTAACCCTGTTCATTGCGGGTTCACGTCAGCTGCGCAAACCTTCGCTTGGGATCGCGCCGGGTGGGATCAATCCGCCGAGCCCTTCGCTGGTCCGAGGTCGTCCTCGGACGCAGGACAGGGCAAGGCAAATCGGAGTGTCCATACCCATGCGTAGAACGCTCACTGCCACACTCTGCACTGCAGCCGTCACTGCCTTCGTCGTCGGTGCCAGTCCCGCCGGCGCCGCGCCCGCTGGCGTGACTGCCGACGCGTTGCGCGGCATCTCGAGCCAGACCGCCCAGCTCGTCGAGCAGATCTATCACCGGCGCCGCAGCTGGGATCGGGGTTGGGGTCGCGGCTGGAACCGTTGCCACTGGACCCGACGGACCTTCTGGCACCGCGGCCACCGCTACTCTCGATGGGTCCGCGTGTGCCGCCGTTCCTGGTGGTGATATGACAAGGGGTGGAGCGGGACATGCCGCTCCACCCCTTCCTCTCGACGCCTTGTCCGCGGGGGATTGCGCTCCCATATATCTCAGCGAGATTCCCCCGGCGCCAGCGCATTGATTGCGAGCGCGTGCACCCCGCCCGCAAGCTCCTCGGCAAGTGTCTGATTGACGATGCGATGGCGCTCGACGCGGTTGAGGCCCGCAAAGCGCGCGGAGATGATGCGCACACGGAAATGGCTCTCGCCGGTACCCGGCGATCCGTGATGGCCGGCATGCAGTGCGCTCTCGTTGACAATCTCGAGCCGCTCCGGGGCGAGCGCAGCGTTGAGCTTGTCGCGGATCCGCGCCTCCATCGACATTAAGCGTCGCTCCATCAAGTTGTGAAATCGTTGCCTATTGACTTATGGCGATGCGGCCACTTTGGCCGGGCCGGCGCTCGCTCGTGCTTGTGCTCGAGCGACCACGCGATCATACTCGGACTAGGATGAAGCTCGACTCGAAATACTTCGACATGGTCCGCATCCGGCGCCCCGAGGCGACGGATGAGCGCGTGCTGGCGAACGGCTTGCCCTGCTGCCAGTGGAAGGACTGCGAGGAGCCGGGCCTGCATCGTGCGCCGAAGGGTCGCGGCCTCGAGGGGCAGTACTTCCTGTTCTGCCCTGACCATATCCGCCAGTACAACGCCTCCTACAACTACTTCGCCGGCATGAGCGACGCCGAGGTCGAGGAGTTCCAGAAGGATGCCGTCACCGGCCATCGGCCCACCTGGAAGGTAGGCGCCAACGCCTGGTCGCACGGGACCCATCGCGGAGTATCGAGCGCCGAGGTGAGGCGCTTTGCCGAATCGCGCATGGCGAGAGCTCAGAGCTTTTACGCCTGGCGGGCGCAGCAGTCGCGGGCCGAAGCCGAAGGCGCCCATCGGCCGCTGAAGCCGTTGGAGAGGAAGGCGCTCGGCGCCCTGGGCTTTTCCGAAAGCGTCAGCAAGAGCGAGATCAAGTCGCGCTTCAAGGAGCTGGTCAAGCGTCACCACCCGGACAGCAATGGCGGCGACCGTGCGTCCGAGGAGAAGTTGCGCGAGATCATCCAAGCCTATAACTATCTGAAGCAGGCTGGGCTTGTCTGACGGC
>JBIOVC010000213.1:0-4906 GCA_044867545.1 Hyphomicrobiaceae bacterium
CAGAACGGCGGGGTGCTGTCGCGAGCTGACAGAGAGCGCGGGCGATGTGCACGCGCTGACGCTCGCCGCCGGAGAGCGTCGCGTAGATGCGATCGGCGAACGCCATCATGTCGACGGCTTCCAGCGCGTCCTCGGCTGCGGCGCGCGCTGCGGCCGCGAGCAGTCGGAAGCCCGGCACGGTCACGCCGAGCATGACCACCTCGATCACGGTGAAAGGAAAAGCCATCGCGCTCGTTTGCGGGACAACCGCGCGGCGGCGGGCGATCTCGGCGGCAGAGAGGCTTCGCAGCGGCTTGCCGTCAAGAAACGCCTCCCCGCGCGTCGGTGCGAGCTCGCCCGACAGCACACGGACAACGCTCGACTTGCCGGCGCCGTTCGGGCCGACCACGGCCACGACACTACCAGCCTCGACCGCAAGGTCGACACCGGCCAGCAGGTCGTTGCCGCCGATGCTCAGCCAGACATCGCGCGCTTCCAGCATTGCCTACCTAGCCCGCTCCCACGCCGCGCCGCACGACCATATGCAGGAAGATCGGCGCACCGAGAATTGCCATGACAATGCCGAGCGGAAGCTCGGCCGGGCGCACGAGCATACGGGCGAGGACATCGGCGATCAGAACCAGCGAGGCGCCGAGCAGCGCGCTTGCCGGCAGTACGACCCTGTGGTCCGGACCCGCGAGCAGCCTGACGAAATGCGGCACGACGATGCCGACGAAGCCGATCACGCCGGAGACGGCAACCGCGGCCCCCGTGGCGGCGGCGGTCGCAACGACGATCGCGAGCTTCGTCCGCTCAACTTCTATTCCGAGGTGGAAGGCCTCCGCCTCACCCAGCAGGAAGCCGTTGAGGCCGCGGACCAGGCGCGGCAGTATGAGGAGCAGCACAAGCGCAAACGGCAGGACGGCAAAGACCTTCGGCCAACTCGCGCCGGCGAGGCTGCCGAGCATCCAGAGCGTGAGGTCGCGCAGCTCGCGGTCGTCGCTGGCGAAGGCGATGAGGCCGGTCAACGCCCCGGCAAGGGCGGCGAGCGCAATGCCGGCCAGCAGCAGCGTGCTGACCGACATCTGCCCATGACGCCGCGCTATCGCGACCAGCAAACCGGTTGTCGCAAGTCCACCGGCAATGGCGGCAACGGGAAGCGCGTAGACGCCGAAAACCCTGATCCACTCAGCGGCGAAGTCGTTGCCGAGCGCGATGGTCGCAACCGCCGCCAGCGCGGCGCCGGAGGAGACGCCGATCAGCCCCGGATCGGCCAGCGGATTGCGGAACATCCCCTGCATCATCGCTCCAGCAACCGCCAGCGCCGAGCCGACGAACATCCCGAGCAGCAGACGCGGCAGGCGGATGTCGACCAGCACCAGATGCTCCCGAGCCGTGGCGGCGTCGGTGCTTCCCGACACAATGGCAGCGAGCACCTGCGGCAGGGACGCAAGAGTAACGCCGGTCGCGCCGACTGAGATCGAGAGCAGGGCCGCGACCGCGAGTGTAAGGACGGCAGCAGCCAGTAGCCCGCCAGCCGTTGCCGCGCGTCCCTCCGGCCGGAGAGCCGGCGCTGGCTGCGTCCACGTCATCGAGGGCCGCCGGCGCCTCCAAGCTCGGGGTAGATCGCGCGCATCAGCTCGCGGGCCGCCGCCGGAGCGCGCGGACCAAACCCAAGGAGAAAGAGCCCGTTCATGGTCACCAGGCGGCGGGCGGCGCCGGCCGGCGTCGACTGGACGCCCTTCAGCGAGAAAATCTCGGACAGGTCATGGCTTCCGCTCTGGGTTGCGCGCATGCCGACGATCACGTCCGGGGCGAGCCCGACGATCGCCTCGTCCGACAGCGGCCGGAAGCCGGTCACCTCGGCCGCGGCATTCTCCGCGCCGGCAAGGTGCAGCATGGCGTCGGCGCTGGTGCCCTTGCCGCCGACCAGGATGCGTCCGTTCTGGATGGAGAGGACGAACAGCGCGCGCAACGGCCGCCGAATCCTGGCCGTCTCCTCGGCGAGGGCGCCGAACTCGGCCTCGATCGCCCGGGCGAGGCGCTCGCCTTCCTGCCTAGCGCCGACGGCATTGGCAATGAGCTTGACCTTGTGGACAACGCCTTCGGGCGACTGGCCATCCGGCACCTCGATGTAAGCGATGCTCGCGGACTTCAGGGCCTTCACGACCTCGGGTGGGCCGGCGCTCTCGGAGACGAGCAGCAAGGTCGGGTTCATCGAAAGTACGCCCTCGGTCGACAGGGCGCGCAGATAGCCAACGCTCTGCTTCTCCTTCAGCGCCTCCGGCGGGGACTGACTGGTGGCGTCGACGGCCACGACGTGGCGGGCGACGCCCAGCGCATAGAGGATCTCGGTGACGTCGCCGCCGACCGAGACGATGCGCGACCCCTCGCCGATCGCAACGGGCGCCGCTCCCTTCCCAGCGGCCTCCGCAGCCGCGCCTGGCGAGAACAGAGAGCACATGACGGCGGCCAGCAACGCAGCGGCCGCCCCCCGCGATGCGAGGATCATGCGGTGCCTCTCACTTTGTAAGGATGAGCTTGCCGTTGGCGGTGATCCGCAGGCGGTAGTCCTGCCCGCTGTGCTCCAGGATCGCCTCGCGACTGCCGGCGAGAAGCTCGGCGACGCTCAGCCGTCGCAGGCCAGCCTGCGCGCGATCCGTCCGTCTGCCGTCATCGCCTCCTCGGTGAATGTCAGCGCCGATATGCCTGTCCAAACTCTTGTGGTCGTCTACGCTCATTCGAACGCCAGCCTTTGCCTGCTGTTGCAGATAAGTTACCACACAGGCGTCTTGCGCCCGCTCATTTGTTGACTTCATAAGTCAAGAAATATACGATTTGCAAGACCTCATTCTCGAGGACATAGCTGGGTGTCGTTCCCGGCGTAGCAAGCCCGCCAGCGGTTCCCTTGTCCGTCAGCCAGCAAGCCACTCGCTGACAACAAGACGAGGGGGCATGCGGATGTATAGGCGTGTGGTTGGTTGCGTAATGGGCGCTCTGCCGGCGCTGGCCATGATGGGCGGTATCGCTACGGCACAAGAGATTGAGCTCGAGGGCATCGTCGTCACGTCAACCAAGACGTCGGAGTCGATGTACGACTCGCTCAGCGGCTCGAGCGCGGTCGATCGGGCTCGGATCGACGAGGAGTTCCAGCCGGATAAGATCTCGGAGGTTTTGCGCACGATTCCCGGCGTCAGCACGCAGGAGACGGCACGCGATACGGCTACCGCCATCAATATTCGCGGCCTGCAGGATTTCGGCCGCGTCAACGTGCTCGTCGAGGGCGCACGCCAGAACTTCCAGCGCAGCGGGCATGCCGCCAACGGCGTGTTCTATATCGAGCCGGAGATGGTCAAGGGCATCGACATCACGCGCGGGCCGACGGCGACGATCTACGGCTCGGGTGCGATCGGCGGCGTCGCCTATTTCGAGCTGCTTGACGCGGACGATATCCTGCGCCCCGGCGAATACATGGCCGGACGCGTGCGGACGGCATACGGCACGAATGGCGACGACAAGCTGGCGAGTGGAACGGCGGCGGTTCGGGTCGGCAATTTCGATATCCTCGGCCAGATCAACGGGCGCTGGAACAACGACTACGAGGACGGTGCCGGCGTGCGCATCCCAGGCTCCAACGACGAGACGGACTCGGCGCTCATCAAGTCGCGGTGGCGGCCGGCGGCGGGGCACGAGATCACGGTCACCGCGATCGACTTCAACTCTGACTTCATCGACCAGGTCGAGGAGGACGGCACGCTTTACGACACACACGTCGACAACCGCCAGTTCACGCTCGGCTACACGTTCGCGAGCCCGGACAATCCGCTGATCGACTTCAGCGCGAAGATCTATAGGAACGAGACCGGCCTGGTGCAGACGCGGCAGACCGGCGGCGATTCGACCTACTTCTCCAACGTTCCCGGGCCGGGCGGCTTCCCGTGTCCGTTCCCGACCATCGGCCCCTGCTTCATGTTTCCGGGCGCCTTTCCGGTCGGGGCCACGCGCAGCTTCGAGGTCGAGACGCAGGGCTTCGACGTGTTCAACACCTCGCGCTTCGCCTTCAACGGCGTGAAGCTTGCGCTCACCTACGGCGGCGATGGTTTCCGCGACACGGTCAACACCGTCGATCCCTCGAGCAGCGGGGATGAGTTCACGCCCTCGGGCGAACGCACGGTCAATGGCGGGTTCGTGCAGAGCCATCTCACCTTCTACGACACCGTCGATCTGATCGCGGCGGTCCGCTACGACAGCTACGATCTCGACGGCGGGGGGACGCAACTGTCGGACGACCGCGTGTCGCCGAAAGTGACGCTCGGAGTGACGCCGATCAAGGGCGTGACCCTGTTTGGCACCTATGCCGAGGGCTTCCGCGCGCCGGCGCTGTCGGAGACGCTGATCAGCGGCTTCCATCCGGGCTTTGCTCACTTCAAGATCATTCCCAATCCGGAGCTGCTGCCCGAGGTCGCCCACAACTTCGAGGGCGGCGTCAACCTGAAGTTCGACAACGTGCTGAGCCCGGGTGACAAGCTTCGGGCCAAGTTCACGGTATTTCAGAACAAGGTCGACGACTACATCGACCAGGTCTTCACGGAGGGACCGACCGCCGGCATCGTGGTACTGCCGTCGTCCTTCATTCCGGTGTTCACCGATGACACCTTCCAGTATCAGAACGTGCGCAACGCCACGCTCGAGGGCATCGAGTTCGAGGCCTTCTACGACGCGCGGGCCTGGTTCGTCGGCCTCGGCGCGCACCGCATCCGCGGCACGACCGACGACACCGGTGAAGGCCTCTATTCTGTGCCGGCCGATCAGGTTACGCTAACCTTCGGCATCCGGTCGCTGCAGGAGCGGCTGATTGCCGGCGCTCGAACCCGGTTCGTCGCGGAGCAGGATCGCTTCGTCGAGGCCGGCACGGCAGCGCACCAGC
>JBIOVC010000214.1:0-30307 GCA_044867545.1 Hyphomicrobiaceae bacterium
CCCTGCGGCACCAGCGCGATGCCCCGCCGCGCGCGCTCGTAGGGCGCGAGTGAAGCGATATCGGCGCCCTCCCAAACGATCCGGCCCGAGCTGATCGGCTGGTGGCCGATGATCGCGCGCAACAGGCTCGTCTTGCCGACGCCGTTGCGGCCGAGCACGCAGGTGATCTGTCCGACATTCGCCTCGAGCGAGACGCCGCGGAGCGCCTGCGCGCGCCCGTAGTGGAGATCGATGCCGTCGACGGTGAGCATGTAGCCTTAGCCCTGCTGTGCGCCCGGGGACTCGGCCTGCGCCAGCACCTTGAGCACCGGCCTCACGCGCTGCGCCGTGCGCTTTCCGAGCACGCGCAACGCCTCGACTTCGCTTTCCGGCGCCTCAGGCTTTGCAGCATGTGCTGCAGTCGCGCGCCGTACGGTCCGGCGCCTCACCACTTTCTCGACGAACGGCCGATGCGGGGGCAGCATGTGTCTCCTCCTCCCTCCTCTAGCGCCCGAGGTAGACCTCGATGACACGCTCATTAGCAGAGACCGCGTCGATCGTCCCTTCCGCCAGCACCGATCCCTCGTGCAGGCAGGTGACCTTGACGCCGAGTGCGCGCACGAACGCCATGTCGTGCTCGACGACCACGACCGAGTGGGTCTGCGATATGTCCCGGAGCAGCTTCGCCGTCTCCTCGGTCTCGGCATCGGTCATGCCAGCGACCGGCTCGTCGACGAGCAGCAGCTTCGGGTCCTGCGCCAGCAGCATGCCGATCTCAAGCCACTGCTTCTGGCCGTGGCTGAGATCGCCGGCCAAGCGGCCGGCATGCTCGGCGAGCTTCACCCGGTTCAGAACCTTGTCGATGCGCTCGCGCGACATGTGATTGCGCTCGCCGAACGCGGCAGACGTCGGGCCGCGCGGCCCCTCGAGCGCCAGCAGGATGTTGTCGGCGACCGTGTGGCTCTCGAACACCGTCGGCTTCTGGAACTTGCGTCCGATGCCGAGATTGGCGATGTCGGCCTCATCGAGCGTGGTGAGATCGTGCTTGCCGTCGAAGTAGCACGTTCCTTCATCAGGCCGCGTCTTGCCGGTGATGACGTCCATCATCGTCGTCTTGCCGGCGCCGTTGGGACCGATAATCGCCCGCATCTCGCCCGGCGCGATCTCGAGCGACAACTCGTTGAGCGCCTTGAAGCCGTCGAAGCTGACGGTGACGGCGTTGAGGTAGAGCAGCGAGTTCGTGAGCCGATCCTGGTTCATGGATATCACTCGGCCGCCTGCGGAACCGCCTCTGCCGCGACCTTGCTCTGTGCCGGTTTGGCCCTGCGCTCCATCAGCGCCGAGATCGTACCGACGATGCCCTTGGGCAGAGCGACAGTGACGAGCACGAACAGTGCGCCGAGCACGAACAGCCAGTAGGGAGCGAGCAGGCCGGTCGTGAACGTCGTCTTCAGGAAGTTGACGACGACCGCGCCGACGGCGGCGCCGACGAGCGTCCCGCGCCCGCCGACCGCCACCCAGATCACCGCCTCGATCGACGCCGCCGGCGAGAACTCCGACGGATTGATGATCCCGACCTGCGGCACGTAGAGCGCGCCGGCAATGCCGGCAAGGCACGCCGACAGCGTGAACACCGTGAGCTTGTAGTGCTCGACCCGGTAGCCGAGAAACCGCGTCCGGTTCTCCGCGTCGCGAATCGCGACCAGCACCTTGCCGTAGGTCGAGGCAACGAGCACGCGGGCGATGATGAGCGTCAGCGCCAGCGTTGTGACGGTGGCCACGTAGAGGCCGACGCGCGTCGTCTGCGCCTGCACGTTGAACCCGAGGATATCCTTGAAGTCGGTGAGGCCGTTGTTGCCGCCGAAGCCCATGTCGTTGCGGAAGAAGGCAAGCAGCAACGCGTAGGTCATCGCCTGCGTGATGATCGAGAGGTAGACGCCGGTCACCCGCGAGCGGAAGGCGAACCAGCCGAACACGAAGGCGAGCAGGCCGGGCACCAGCAGCACCATCGCAAACGCGAACGGGAACCAGTCGAAGCCGTACCAGTACCAGGGCAGCTCCTTCCAGTTGAGGAACACCATGAAGTCCGGGAGGACCGGATGCGCGTAGACCCCGCGGTTGCCGATCTGGCGCATCAGGTACATGCCCATGGCATAGCCGCCGAGCGCGAAGAACGCGCCGTGGCCGAGCGAAAGGATGCCGCAGTAGCCCCACACCAGATCGACGGCGACCGCGAGGATCGCATAGCAGAGGTACTTGCCGAGCAGCGCGACCACATGGTTCGACACGTGGAAGGCCGAGTCCTGGTCGACTGCGAGATTGAGCACCGGCACCAGCACGCCCGCTGCCGCAAGGATGCCGAGGAACACGAGGCTGCGCCGGTCGAGGCTCTCAAAGAGCGTCCGCGTGATCATGCCTCGACTGCCCTTCCCTTCAGCGCGAACAGGCCGCGCGGGCGCTTCTGGATGAACAGGATCAGCAGCACGAGGATCAGGATCTTGGCGAGCACGGCGCCGGCGATCGGCTCGAGGAACTTGTTGGCGATACCGAGCGCGAACGCCGACACGAACGTCCCCCACAGGTTGCCGACGCCGCCGAACACCACGACCATGAAGCTGTCGATGATGTAGCCCTGGCCGAGGTTGGGCGAGACGTTGTCGATCTGCGACAGCGCCACACCCGCGATGCCGGCGATGCCCGATCCGAGGCCGAACGTCATCGCATCGACGAATCCGGTGCGGATGCCCATCGCACTCGCCATCCGCCGGTTCTGCGTCACCGCCCGCATCTGCAGCCCGAGCGGCGTCGCCTTCAGCACGACGATCAGGCTCGCGAACACCACCAGCGTGAACACCACGATGCAGAGCCGGCCGTAGGTGATCGACAGCCCGAAGAAATCGAAGGCGCCCGACATGTAGCTCGGCGATCCGACCTGCCGGTTGCTCGACCCGAAGGTGGTGCGCACCGCCTGCTGCAGGATGAGGCTGACGCCCCAGGTCGCGAGCAGCGTCTCGAGCGGGCGGCTGTAGAGCAGGCGGATGATACCGCGCTCGATCGCGATACCGACCAGCGCCGCGACCAGGAACGCGAGCGGCAGGGCGAGCGGCAGCGACCAGTCGAACAGCTCGGGCGCGTAGGCCCGGAACAGCTCCTGCACGACGAAAGTGGTATAGGCGCCGAGCATCACCATCTCGCCGTGCGCCATGTTGATGACGCCCATCACGCCGAAGGTGATGGCCAGGCCGATGGCGGCGAGCAGCAGCACCGATCCGAGCGAGATGCCGTACCAGACGTTCTGCGCCATCTCGAGCATCTGCAGGCGGGCTTCGACGCTGCCGATCGCGGATTGAGCCGCAGCCTTGATTTCCGCGGGAAGGTCGCCGGCTGCCGCCGCACGCAACTGGCCGAGTGCGACCGCATCGCCGCGCTCGCCGAGCGTGGCAATGGCGTCGAGGCGATCCTGCGCGGACGCGTCGGTCTTGGCGAGCACGGCCGCCGCACGGGCTTCCGTCATCGCCCGCTTGACTGCCGGGTCCGCTTCCTTCGCGAGCGCCTTCTCGAGCACGGTGAGCGAGGCCGCATCCTGCGAGCGGAAGATCGAGTCCGCCGCTTGAATGCGCTTGGCCGGATCGGGCGCAAACAGCGCCAGCGAGCTCAGCACGCCTTCGATGGCGTTGCGCAGCCGGTTGTTGACGCGCGCGGGCGAAAGATCATCGGGAGTCTTGGTGGCCGGCTGGCCGGTCCTCGCATCGAACAGCTTGCCCGACTGATCGGCGTAGAACACCGTCTTCTCGCCGGCGCTCGTCATCAGGCGACGGTTGGCGAGAGCTTCGAGGATGGCCTGGGCGTGCGGTTCGCCGGAAGCGGCCAGCTCCTCGATTGCCTTCTCTGTTTCCGGGAAGCTGTCGGCGGCAAACCGCGCCAGCGCATCATCGACCGGAGCGGCGCTAGCGCCTGCCGGCGCGAGCAGCGCAATCGCAAGCGCGAGAATGCCGGCCGCGGCACGTCGCCGGACGGCGGCTGCCGTCCACTCTGGGAGCCACCGGCGCTTCCATCCATTCAAGCCAAGATTGAGCGCCCCTCCACGCGGACGAGTGCATCGCTCCTGCATGCCGCCCACCACAAGCCCCGCTGACGTGACGGACCCGGGGGTCGATCCCCAGGCCCTTGCCGAAAGTTGGTGCGGAGCGGCGTGGAGGACCGCCGCTCCGCTCTGGTCTCAAGTGCGGTTGAATCGCCCGGTCAAGCGCCGCACTTGCCAGTTTTCGTGTTGAAGTTCCCGCATTTCTTGCCGACCCAGTCGGCAATCAGGTCCTTCGAGCCTTCCAGGTACGGCGACCATGCCGCGCCGGGTACCAGGCCCTTGGTCTGCCAGACCACATCGAACTGGCCGTCGGCGCGGATCTCACCGATGAACACCGGCTTGGTGATGTGGTGGTTGGAGAGCATCTTGGACGTGCCGCCGGTCAGGTTCGGCACCTCGATGCCGGGCAGCGCATCGATCACCGCGTCGGGGCTGGTGGTCTTCGCCTTCTCGACCGCCTTGACCCACATATTGAAGCCGATCACGTGGGCTTCCATCGGGTCGTTGGTGACGCGCTTCGGGTCCTTGGTGAAGGACTTCCACTTGGCGATGAACTCGTCGTTCGACTTGTTCTTGATCGACTGGAAGTAGTTCCAGGCGGCAAGGTGTCCGACGAGGTTCTTGGTGTCGACGCCGGCGAGTTCCTCCTCGCCGACCGAGAACGCGACGACGGGAATGTCGGTCGCCTTCACGCCCTGGTTGGCAAGCTCCTTGTAGAACGGCACGTTGGCGTCGCCGTTGATCGTCGAGACCACGGCGGTCTTCTTGCCCGTCGCGCCGAACTTCTTGATGTCGGCGACGATCGTCTGCCAGTCGGAGTGCCCGAACGGCGTGTAGTTGATCATGATGTCTTCCGCCTTCACGCCCTTGGCCAGGAGATAGGCCTCGAGGATCTTGTTGGTCGTGCGCGGATAGACGTAGTCGGTTCCTGCGAGCACCCAGCGCTTGATGGCGCCGCCTTCCTTGCTCATCAGGTAGTCGACGGCGGGGATCGCCTGCTGGTTGGGAGCAGCACCCGTGTAGAAGACGTTGCGCTCGCTCTCCTCACCCTCGTACTGCACCGGGTAGAAGAGGACCGAGTTCAGCTCCTTGAAAACCGGGAGCACTGACTTGCGCGACACCGACGTCCAGCAGCCGAATACGGCCGCAACCTTCTGCTGGCTGATCAGCTCCCGCGCCTTCTCGGCAAACAGCGGCCAGTTCGATGCCGGATCGACGACCACGGCCTCGAGCTTCTTGCCGAGCAGACCGCCCTTCTTGTTCTGCTCCTCGATCAGCATCAGCATGACGTCTTTGAGCGTCGTCTCGCTGATCGCCATGGTGCCCGAAAGCGAGTGCAGGATGCCGACCTTGATCGTCTCCTGCGCTACCGCCCCACTGCTCAGCGCCAGACCGGCGCCGAGGGCGAGCGCAGCCACGCTTCGCCTTACCCCACCCTTCAACAGCATTTTTGGTCTCCAAAAGGTTTGTTTACGAAGGCTAAGAAGGGCAAGCTCTGTGCCAGCGCCGGAAAGAGTCGCGCTGCAACGCAATAAGCAATTGTAATTAAGAGAAAAAAAGAGATTGTAGAGTTTGGGCATCCGTCTCCGGCGAGTTCCTGGAAGGAGAACAACTGCCGAGATTTCGTGCAGGGATTTGGACAAGGAGCGGGCAATTTTTGTCGCCGCCCAATCTTTTGGCAGCGTTGGGACATGCCAACGATCTCGCGAGGGGGCGCGAGCCGGCCCGACTTGGCGGCGAGAACGATTGGCTACAGCCCGGCGAACCAGTTGTAGCCGTAGTTCTCCCAGTAGCCGGCCGGATACTCGTTGGTGACCCGTATCTCGGTGACGAACTTCGGCTGCTTGAAGCCGAGCTTGGTCGGGATCTTCACCCGCATCGGAGCGCCGTACGGCGGCTCGATCGGCTTGTCCGCATACGTGAGGCACAGGATGGTCTGCGGATGCAGCGCGGACGCCATGTCGATGCTGGTCGAGTAGCTGATCGGGTCGTCGCAATGGAAGGAAACGTAGCGCGCGTTCAGGTCGGCGCCCACGCGCTCGAGGAACGTGCGCAGCGTCGGGCCGCCCCACTTGCCGATCATGCTCCAGCCCTCGACACACACATGCCGCGTGACGTCGGCGCGCTGCGGCAGCGCCTGGAGCTGCTCCAGCGTCCAGGTGCGCTTGTCGGCGACGAGGCCCGAGGGCTGCAGGCGCCAGGTGACGGGGTTGAGCACCGGCACCCGGTCGTAGCCGAACTGCGCATTGAAGCGGAATTGCGCCGGCACCAGGCTCGCGGAGTAGGTCGGCGCCAGGCGGTGCGGATTGAAGAGAGCGCCTTGCACGCCGTCGTTGAAACGCGAGATGGCGCGCAGGAAGCGGTCGACGGGTCCGGTGTTGGTGACGACGTCGCAGCCCGACAGCAGCGTCAGCGCACCGAGACTGAGGCCGCTGCGCAGGAATAGCCGACGCTCCAGGTTTGCGATGTCGCCCTTTCCGAGCCCGGCATCGCGCAGCCGTCGCTCGATGCTCGTGCTGTCGAAGCGCCTGGTCATGACGCGTCTCCCGTCGAATGATTGGTTTCGGCCTGGCGCGGTGCCCTGCCGGTGATCATCGGCGGCAGCACCTTGGGCACCAGCAGGGTCAGCGCCACGTGCACAATGATGAACCCGACGACCCCGGCCATACCGAAGAAGTGCACGTAGCGGGCGCCTTCGTACTGGCCCATGATCAGCCCGAGCGTGTGGAATTGCACCGGCTTCCACAGCACCACGCCCGACAGCAGCATCACCAGCATCGCGACCAGCGCGAACGCGTAGAGCAGCTTCTGCACGGCGTTGCGGACGCCGAGCTCGTGCGAGAGGCGGCCCTTGAGGAAGTCGGTAACGTTGCCGGCAACCTCGCCCACTGTGACGGGCAGGTAGCGCATGCGGAAGTGACCGGACACAAAGCCCCATACCAGGAACACCGGCAGGCTGATGAACAGCAGCCACATGGCGGCGAAATGCCAAAGCAAGGCGCCGGCAAGACCGAAGTCGTTGTGCAGCTTGTTGGCATCCTCGTAGCTGCCGCCGAGCGTCATCCATACGGGGAAGGAGAAGCCGAACAGCGGGTCCGACTCGTAGATGCGCAGCCCGCTGCCGATCAGCAGCAGCACACCCAGCGCCCAGGTCCAGTGCGTGACGCGCACCACGAATGGATGCAGCACCTTGTGAGGATCGTTCTGCACCGCAATGCACGCCTCTAGCGAATTGCGCGCTCGACGATCGCACCGCGGCGTGGAGCGCGGCGGAGCGCCAAAGTCAGCCGTAGAAATGTCGTGGCGATTTTCCACGCCGCTGCGAGTCCGGCGAGGAAGTTGCCGGAGACCTTGGAGATGCCGCCGCGCCGGCAGCGGTGATCGACAGGAACCTCGCGGACGCGCAGGCCGGCAGCCGCGACGCGCATCTGCATCTCCAGGTTCCACCCGTAAGTGGTCTCGCGCATGCCGAGCCGGCGCAGCCGGTCGATCCTGATGGCGCGGAACGGCGACATATCGGTGAAGCGCACGCTGTACACGAGGCGCATCAGAACGCCGGCAAGATGACCGGCCACCACCTGCTGCGGTGTCATGCTGCCCGCCTCGCGCCGTCCGATGAGGCGCGAGCCCATCACGAAGTCCGCTTCCCCGCGCGCCACGGGCCCGACGACCTCGGCGAGGAAACTCGGCACGTCGCTGCCGTCACCGTCGAGAAAGCAGACGATCTCGGTGTCGGAACGCACCGCGGCGACGCCGGCGGCGCAGGCGCGGCCGTAACCGCGCACGGGCTCGGATACGACCCGCGCTCCGGCCTCGCTGGCACGTGCCGCGGTCGCATCCCCCGAGCCGTTGTCGACGACGACGACCTCGTCGACACCCTGCTCCAGCACCTCGTGCACAACGGATGCAATCGCTGCTTCCTCGTCGAGGCACGGGATCACGACGGACACGATCGCGTTGACGCCCGGGAGCTGCATGGGTCAAAGGCTCCAGCGCAAGCCGCAGTTGGCGCAGGCCTGCGGCGGCTGGTCCGACAGCAGCGCCTCGCGAAAGGCCCTGTAACGCGGCCCGTTCCAGATCTCGCGCAGGTCATCCTGAGTGGCATCGCCCAGCGTGTAATTCTCGTAGCCGTGCTGGGAGAACGGCGCGATGCAGCACGGAAGCGCGCGGCCGTTGGCGGTGAAATACATGACCGTCCAGGGCCGGCGACACATGGACCATGGGTTGTCATCGCGTTTGCGAGAGAGACTCAAGCCGGGCTCTGACGCTGCACCCGAGGCGCTGAATGTGAGGCCAAGCGACTTCGCCAGCGCCGCCGCCGCGTCGAGATGGCGGGCTTCCTCGGCGGTCGTGCGTTCAAACAGCGCCTGATCCGGGCGCGCCAGCCCGATCGCGTCGCGGTCGAAGAACACCAGACGCTGCAGGTAGACCTCCTTGACGCCGATCTCGGCGGCAAGGCGCACGAAGCCAGGCAGCTCCTCGACCGTCTCCTTGAGACCGGTCAGCCAGGCCGACACGCGCGGGCGGGCGTGCCCCTCGCGCTCCTGCAGGTCGCGGAACGCCCTGACGTTCTTCAGGATGCGGCGGAAGTAGTCCTTGCCGCGCACCTTGATGAAGGATTCCGGCGTCGACGCATCGAGCGATACGCGCAGCTCGTCGAGGTCGGCGGCAATGAGCGCGCGTCCGTTCTTCTCGTTGAGCACCGTGCCGTTGGTGTTGAACAGCACGTAGACGCCGCGGTCCTTGAGGTAGCGCACCATCTTGGGCAGCGCCTTCACCAGCATCGGCTCGCCGACGCCGTGCAGAACGGCGCGCGCGACGCCCGGCACCTGATCGACGATACGCGTGAACAGCGCCCACGGCATGTCGGCCGGCGGCTCGAGCTCTGCGTAGGTGCGCGGGCAGGTGGTGCACAGCAGATTGCAGCGGTTGGTCACCTCCAGGTAAAGGCAGACTGGCGGCTTCTCGGCCATGCCGTCCTTGGCGGCCGCGCCGGCTTCGAAATAGCGCTCTACGTCCACGGGCTCGCGGGCTCGGGTGTCGCCCCTCAGCTCATCCATTGCGAGGCTCCTGCAATTGGCGTGAGGAGTAAGTGGAGATTAGCCGCATTGGCTCGGGCCTGCACGCGGTCGTGCCAGAGGTGGCGGCTGGCATGGTAGCGGCCATGCGCTACCATGAGAGTTCCGTTTGCTGCCGCGCGTGCCGCTGCTCCAGAAACAGGCGCGTTGCCGGTGCCGGCGCGCCCGTGAGCCCCGGCTCGGCGAAAGCCGCTCGCTCGCCGGCCAGCTCTGCCTCGAGCATTCTCAACGTCTCGCCGTCATCGATATCGTACCAGCCGGGCACCGCGACGACAGGCACGCCGACCTCGGCGGCGCGCTCGACGGTCAGGCGGTGCACCTGCGACGTGCTCCAAGGAATGTCGGCGAAGAGGCGGGCATGTGCCCGTGACAAACCGATGAGCGTGTAGCCGCCATCAAAAGCGGGACTCAGGACGACGACGTCCTCGCCCTCACGCAGAGCACCGACGGCGGCGCGCAGGATAGTGGGCGGCAGCGTCGGGCTGTCGCCATTGACAAGTACAACGCCGGCATGGCCAGCGCCGAGAAGCTCGGCCGTGGCGCGGTACAGCCGATCCCCAAGATTTCCCTCCCCCTGGGGCAGCAGGCGGAAGCCCGAGGGCAGCAGGGGGCGAAGGGTGCTCTCGGTTCCACGCGGGGTATAGACTGCGTAGGGCGCCACGCCGCCCTCCAGCGACACACCGTGGATGGTGGCCGCCAGATCACGGATGAAGCACGCGGCCAGGCGAGCGCAGTCCTCCAGGCTGAGCGGCGGTGAGAGCCGGGTCTTGGCGAAGCCCGCCGACGGCGTCTTGCAGACAATGCCTACGGCCACGGTCGGCACGGTTTCGGTCCCGTTGCCGGCGCGCCCGCCAGCCCTTTTCGCTATGGCGATCATTGCGCTCGTGTCATCACCCTCATGAACGACATGACGGCCTGTGGGGTTTCAGGCCCTCGACATCCAACGCACTCACCGGAAGAGTTCGGCGTGGCGGGAGGGCCTGTTACAGTGATAACGGCATCGTGTTTGCTGATCCGGGAGGCCACACTGCGACCATCAGCAGGCGATTGAGTAACGACGGGGACTTTACCAGCGTATCGTGGACAGGTTTGTAGTGCGGGATCGTCACGTCCAATGGGCCGAGCAGATGCGGGCGGCCAATCGAGGCGACGGCGAGGCCTACAGACGCGTTCTGGAGGGCCTGACGCCGCTGCTACGGGCTTGGGTCAGGCGCGGGCTGGCCGGGTACGGCTCGGCGCAGGAGGAGGTGGAGGACGTCGTGCAGGAGGCTCTGTTGGCGCTGCATCTGAAGCGCCACACGTGGGACGAAGCGCGACCACTGCTGCCATGGGTGCGGGCAATCACACACAACAAGCTGGTCGATGCCATGCGCCGCCGTGGCCGGCATGTGCATGTGCCGATCGACGAGGTAAGCGACGCGCTGGCCGTCAATGAGGAGCCGGGGGCCCTCCATGGTCTCGAAAGCGAGCGGGCGCTTGCCCTGCTACAGGGCCGTGCGCGCGACATCGTGACGGCCATCTCGGTCGAAGGCGCAAGTGCACGCGAGGTGGCCGAGCGCCTCGGCATGACGGAAGTGGCGGTGCGCGTTGCCCTGCATCGGGCGTTGAAGTCGCTGGCTGACGCCTTGCGGGATTGAAGGAGAGCGTGAAGCTTCGACAAGACCATGAGGACGGACGATCTCATCAAGGTGATCGCCGGCGATGTCGCGGCGCCCCGGCCAGCGCTCGGCATCCGCATCGCCGTAGCGCTGGCCGCCGGCGGGACTATCGCTGCCGTATGGTTCGCGATGGGGCTCGGCATACGGCCGGACATCCTCACCGCGCTGCAGAGCTGGCGTTTTCTGCTGAAGCTCGCAGTCGTGCTTGTGGCGTTCGGCTGCGCGCTGTGGGCCTCGATACGGCTGGCGGACCCAGAGACGACACTGCGCGAGGTCGCGCCCGCGCTTTCGGCCGCTCCCCTGCTTCTCGCGGCGGGCTCCCTGCTCGAGCTGGCGATGGTGCCGCCGGCGGAGTGGGGCGCACGCGCCGCCGGGCGCTACTGGCTCACGTGCCTGGTCTCGATACCGGTGTTGTCGATCGCTCCGCTCGTTGCCTTGCTGATCGCCCTGCGGGCCGGAGCGCCGGGATCGCCGTCGGCAGCAGGGGCGGTGGCCGGAGGACTGGCGGCGGCACTCGCAGCGGTCCTGTACGCAACCCACTGCCCCGACGACTCACCTTTGTTCGTGGCGGTGTGGTACGTGCTTGCCATGATGCCCACTCCGATCGCAGGGTGGCTCGTCGGCAGGAGCGCATTGCGCTGGTAGCGTTCGCGGTCCCTTGTTCCCGCACGGCACCATCTGCAGCCGACGACCAACACGCTGCTGATCGCGCTGACGGTCGTCCACCTGCCCGCGATGATCGAGGAGCAGCCTGAGCTGTCGGAGTGACGGTGCTCCGAGCACGCTGGGAACTTTCCTCGGCGTTCCAGTGTTCCTTAGATAAAACAGCCTCCTATAAGGGGCCGCTAGTGGTCCTTAGTAAGGGAAGAGGCGAATGGAATGCAGCCAAGCGCTTGCGGCCAATGGACTTGAGACGCTCATGTCACCGATAGCACCCAAGAAACTCGCGGCCGAGTTCTGGACGGACACTTATCGCGGGACTCGAATTGCCATCTTCAGGCGGCATGGCGCGTGGCATGTGTATCTCGACGACGTGCTTCAGCACGATGTCTTGTTCGACTCGGCCGGCTCCGCCGTGTTCTGGCTCCTCAACCGGATCGATCCTCGAAACATCCCGCCCCTCCCGCATCAGGCACGGACCTCATGAGCGGCGACCACCCATGCGATTTGCATCGCACGGGAATGACCACCGTTACCCTGACGTAGGCAGTCCGAGTGACGGTATGGACACGACCCGTGCGCAAGCGTGCACCCAATCAACTGCGTCCTGCATTCGGCGTACCAGGTGATCTCGCCACGCCTACCGGAGGCTATGGATATGACCGGCGCATCATCCGGGAGCTTCGGCGTCTGGGTTGGCAGGTGGATGTAGTTGAGGTCGGCGACGGGTTTCCGTTTCCGAGCGTCGCACAGCGCGCGACGGCGCTGGCCAGACTATCGTCCGTGCCCGCCGGTTGTCCGGCTGTCCTGGATGGGCTTGCGTTCGCGGCACTTCCCGAGGCCGGCGCGCTCCGAACGCGCATACCGCTTGTCGCGCTGGTTCACCAACCACTCGCTTTGGACCATGGTCTCGACACCACCCAGGCAGACACGTTTCGGAAGACCGAGCGCGCGGCACTTGTTGCTGCCCCGCGCGTCGTAGTCACGGCAGGACCCAGAGCGTGACGGTTGCCACGGCGAACGGGTCGGCGTCCTTCAAACTGCGCCGATGACGTGGGGCCAATTCCCCAGCGCCTCGCCTCCTATCTTGGGATACCTGTCTGAGTGGGCGGGGCAGCCGGCAGCGCGGGCATGGGCGCTTCAGCGCCTTGCGGCATTGGGTCCTGCGCGCGGCTGACTTCTTGGCGCTCCGGTAGAGAGGCCACCACGGTTACGCTGGTGCCGATCTCAGTGATAGACGCGAGATGCATGGCGGCGGAATTGAGCATTCGGAAACAGCCGGAGGACCCAGCGGAACCGATCGACTTGGCGTCGTTGGTGCCATGGATGCGGTAAAGCGTGTCGCCCAGGTAGAGAGCTATTGCACCGAGCGGATTCTTGATGCCGCCGGTCATCTTCTCGGGCAGACTCCGGTCTCTTTCGCGCATCTCCGCGGGCGGATACCAATCGGGCCAGGCCTGCTTACGGCTGATCGTTTCCACCCCTGTCCAATTGAAGCCTTCCCGGCCGACCGCGATGGGGTATTCGTAGGCGCTGCCGTCCCCGAGCGCGTAGTAGAGCTTTCGTCCGCCGGCATCGATAACGATTGACTTGGCGGGAAAATCGTACGGGAACGCGACTATCGGAGGTACCGTCGGATGAATCTGCGGGCGCGGACCGCCATCGCGAACATCGCCGCCCCGGTCTTTGGGACGGCCTGGCGGGTACGGTGGCATTTGCCGCGGTTCGCCGAACAGTTCATCGGCCCACCACGGCCATCCATATGCCGGGCCCGGCGCATAGCAGGTGACGAGCCATGCACCGCTCAGCACAATGAGGTAGGCGCCCTTTCGCATTTATGCGCTCCGTTCGGCCACCAGCCAAACGCGCAGATGCACTTCATGTTCCGGACAATCCGGGCAGGCGCCACAAGCACCACGACGTCGGCCCGTGAGCAACGCCCGAGTGGACATGAAGTGACGCGACAGCGCGGGGGGAACTGGACGATGCGAGGCGCGTTCCTGCGGCATGGCGGAAACGGGAATGCTGCTGATTGCCATTGGCGTTGCGCTGGCGACGATGCCGTTGTGGTGGCCCGAGTTCTTCGATCCTCCGGAGCAGCGCTGAGGCTCCGATCGTCTCTCTTGCACCCGCGAAGACAGGGAATCTCTAACGCAACAAGGAACTGGCTGGCGCACAGACTGCCTCAGTGCGCCTCGCCCGATCTGCTTGCTGCATATGGCAGTGCCGCATGCCGGCGACGAATTCGCGGTTTCGTTGACCGCCCCGCAAGATTTGCTACCCAGAGGCAGCGAGCATGCGAACCCTCGGCCTCGTCTGCGAAACCCACGACACCGGTGCCGCGCTAGTCGAGGACGGCAATATCCTCAGCGTTCTGGAGGAAGAGCGCCATCTCCGCGAGAAGCATACGCAGAGCTTCCCCAGTCACTCGCTCCGCATCCTCCTCGGCGACGATGGTCGCGGCCTTGCCGAGATCGATCACATCACCACGCCCTGGGACGTCTCGCGGCTGCGGCGCACGTTTGCCACCATCCTGCTTCGCCGCTTTCCGGCAACCCTGAGCTTCGCGCATCCGCGGTCCAACACAATGCAGGACCCCGGCATCGCTCTCTTGAATTTCTGGTTGCAGCGAGGGCTCAAGCGCACCTTTCCGGGACGCCGCCTGCCGCCGATCATCAACGTCGGCCATCACGAGTCTCATGCGGCGATGTTCTTCGTATCGCCGTTCGAGGAAGCGACCGTGATTGTGATGGACGGCTATGGCGACGATGCCGCGGCGAGCGTCTTCACCGGCCAAGACAACCGGTTGCATCGGGAGTGGCACGGGCGCTTTCTGGACAGCCTCGGTATTGTTTACACGCTTGTTACAATCCACCTCGGCTTCGCCCCGTTCGAGGAAGGCACCGTCATGGCGCTGGCTGCGTTGGGACGGGATGGGCTGGTCGAGAAGATGCGGGACATCGTCCGGCTGGAGCCCGAGGGTCGGTTCTCGATCAACATGGCCTATTTCGGCTACGACAGCTTTGGCATGTTGCGTCCGTTCAAGCGCAAGTTCATCGATGCGTTCGGGCCGGCGCGCAGAAAGGACGAGCCGCTCAATGCGCATCACAAGGATCTCGCCTACGCACTGCAGACCGTGACCGAGGAGATCGTGCTCCACGTCGCCAAGGCCGCAAGCCGGCGTTATCCCTCAGCCAATCTCTGCATGGTTGGCGGGGTCGCGCTCAATTGTGTAGCGAATGCTCGCGTGCTGCGCGAGTCGGGCTTCGAGCGGATCTGGGTTCCGCCGTGTGCGTCGGATACCGGTGGGCCGCTCGGCAGTGCACTCTGGCATCAGCACCAGACGTTGCGACAGCCGCGTCGCACGACGATGACGCATGCCTACTACGGCCTCGGCTATGACGATCGACTAATCGAGTCGGCATTGCAGAGCGCGGGCCTCGCCTTTCAAAGACTGGAAGACGCCGAGCTGATCTCCAAGGTCGCCTCCGACCTCGCCGGCGGACGCATCGTTGGCTGGTTCCAGGATCGTTACGAGATCGGCCCGCGCGCACTCGGCAACCGCTCCATTCTCGCTTCTCCGATTTCTCCCGCGGTTCGCGACCTGATCAACAAGCATGTCAAGTTTCGCGAGCCATTCCGTCCGTTCGCCCCGTCCGTTCTGGCGGAGAATGCAAGAGAGTGGTTCGAGATAGGTCAGCCTGATCCGTTCATGGCCATTGCGCCGCGGGTCCGACCGGGCATGGCAGCGCGAATTCCCGCCGCCGTTCATGTCGATGGAACCGCCCGTATCCAGACGGTCGATCGCGCGAGCAATCCCCGCTATCACGCCTTGATCGATGCCTTTGGTGCTCTCACGGGCGTGCCGATCCTGCTCAATACCAGCTTCAACAAGCAGGAGCCGATCGTGGCGCAACCGGCGGAGGCAATATCCTGCTTCCTGCGTACCGACATGGAGGTGCTCGTGTTGGGCAACTACTATACGACCGATCGGCCGAAGGCTGCTGTGCAGCGCTCGCGCTCATCATTCACGGTAACGGAAGGGAATATGCGCGGTGGGGAATGAGGCCCGCGCCCATCATCCATTGAGACCACAGTCCCTTTGCGGGTCGTAGAGCCAGCACCACATCGATGGAAATTCACGCGCAAGCCAAACGAAAGGACACGCAATGGCAATGGCCAAAAACACGATTTGCGTATGGTACGACAAGGACGCCGAGGCTGCGGCCCGATTCTACGCCGAGACCTTTCCTGACAGCTCCGTCGGTGCCGTCTACCACGCACCCAGTGACTACCCTTCAGGCAAGGCGGGCGACGTTCTGACGGTCGAGTTCACGGTCGCCGGCATCCCCTGTCTCGGGCTCAACGGCGGCCCCGCGTTCAAGCATAACGAAGCCTTCTCGTTCCAGATCGCCACCGACGATCAGCAGGAGACCGACCGTTACTGGAACGCCATCGTCGGCAATGGCGGCCAGGAGAGCGCGTGCGGCTGGTGCAAAGACAAGTGGGGCGTCTCCTGGCAAATCACGCCGCGCGTGCTGATGGAGGCGATGGCGGCCGGCGGCGATGAAGCCAAGCGCGCGTTCGAAGCGATGATGGACATGAAGAAGATCGACGTCGCCGCGATCAAGGCGGCGCGGCGCGGCTGACTCGCGCGGATCATCGCGCCTGCGCCCCTCAGAACGCAACGGACCGCGGGGCCTTGGTCGGGGCCAAAGCCCACGGCGACCTCTTCCCAGATGCCGTCGAAAGCCCTCTCTGTAGACGGCGACAAGACATCATTGCCAAGGAGGAGCAGGCGGCCGCGCACGAGTAGCCCTCGCGGGGGCGTGCAGTGCGCGTCGCCCGCATGGTCGACGATTCACCGCTCAGCTTCCCGCAAGGTACCGATCGCCGTGGCGATCACAAGCGGAGCGAACGTCGTAGCGCAACCAAGGAGGAAAACCACCGTCGTACCCACGACATCAGCCGACGCCGTCACCAGCGATCGCATGCCGAGCGCATCTGTTGTCAGGAGAGCAAGGCCGAAGATCGCGCCGACAACCACGCCCATCGCGGCGTTGATCATGAGATAGCCCGGGACAGTTGCCATGTAAGAGAACGACGGCACGATCCCCCGAGTTCCTGAAACGCCGTCCGCAGGTAGGCGAGGTTCCGCCGTGCGGCGTTCCCGTCGACTCAATATTCCGGCGGCGGCTCGGGTTTGCGTGGCGGCTCGATCTCGCGGCGTGCGTCCGCGTCCGCTTGCTCACGCTCCTTGTCATCGAGGTAATGGATCAGATCGACCCAGCGGCTGGGCAACTGCTCACGCGTGAGAGCGTCGTAGCGGTCGTGCAGCGCTTTGCCGATGCGCTCCAACATCGAATGCAACTCTGGGCCGGAAAGGGCATCTGGCATTAGCCTACCCGCATAACGAGCCAGCGCGCCCCAACGTCTCTGTGTGCGGTTTCCTACATTCCGCTGATAGCAAACGCGGACCCGTGGCCAGGGTTCCGCACCAAACGAAATGGGCACCTCCGCGATCCAACCGGGCACCTGTGGGAGGTAGTCTGGAATCCCGCGAACATTCCAGCTGATGGCTAGGCGCGGCAACTGCTGCATCGCGTCTCCGCAGGGAGACTTAACGTGGCGCGCCTCAGCACCGGCAGATCATCACACTAGGATGCGTTCGCGCTCTGGCCCCGGTGTTTGCTCGCAAGGATCGCCAGCCGTTCGTAGCCGTTGGCAATCTCGCACATGATCCGCTTGGCTTTGGGATCGCTCATGATGACGGCGCCGACCCGCGCTTGTGCAGCTAGAGCGCACCAATAGACCGGGTTGTCTCTATCCGAGGACGTGTCTCTAGTTCCCATGGGACCCTCCTGGGCCATGTGGGAGGGGCGCCTCGCGGGGCGAGGTGCCCTTCGGCTGCGCCTTTTTGGGGAGGGGGCTGTAGCGCAGCTCTCCAAAAAAACGCGGGATGTGTCCGCCGGTTCCTAGCCACCCGCTGTTGTCTTTGGATAGCCTCCGCTTCCCCTCTGGGACGGGGACTTCGGGGTGGCGGGAACCAGGGGCGTCTCGGGCGGCAACCGCAGACGCCCTTCCCTTTCCTCTTGCCCGACCATCGGTCGCGAGCCACGGCGCAAAGCCCATACCTACCGCCACGCCCACCAGGAGTCGTGACGCGGCCAGGCGGGAACCTGCGGCCGCACGCCCACGTTTTTACAAGTCAACTAAGTGGGTGTTCTGCCGTGTGCGGCGCGCTTTCGCGAGCGATTGGATCCCACGGCCCGAAGTGGATTGTGCGATGAACGACCAAGTATCCCGTACTAGTGGCGCTCAGGAGGTAGCAAGCCACGATTCAGACCCGGCAAGGCTGCCGGAGCTGCGCATCTATGGCCACTCGAGCCTATTCTACTGGTGGCCGGTGTGGGTCACCGGTTTTGCGGGGGCCTTGATCACATATGCCCGTGGCGGCGTCGTTCGTGTCGATGAAGCTCACCAGCAGTACATCGTCGATAGCTCTGCACTTGGACTTACGTTCGTTGCTGTGCTGCTGGCGATCATCTTGTTCACCAACTACCGCCTGCGCGGCCTGATCTCCGTGTCTGTACTGCTCGCGCTCGCGTTCGTGACGGTGCTGTTCGCCTGGCTTGGCTGGTGGGACGACATCCTGGAGTTCTTGCCGCATCTTTCCGTGCACATGAACATGGGCTTCTATCTGGTATTCTCGACCGCACTCTTCATCATCTGGCTGTTGTCGTTCTTCGTATTCGATCGCCTCGTTTACTGGCGCGTCCGACCCGGTCAGCTCACAGAGGAGCACGTGATCGGTGGAGCAGAGCTCGCCTACGACACACGCGGCATGCTGTTCGAGCAGCACGGTGACGACTTCTTCCGGCATGTTGTCCTCGGGCTCGGAGCAGGCGATCTAAAGCTCATGACCACGGGCGCCAAGTCAGAACAGATCGACATCCCGAATGTGCTCTTCGCCAATCACAAGGTGAAGCAGATCCAGAGGCTCGTGGCGGTGAAGCCTGACGATGCGCTGTCTGCGAACGCCGCTTGACGAGCGCCAGGCATTCACGGATGCGCCATCGGCGCACATTCTGACAGCCGTGGGACCCGTCAGAGACCGCAGCCGACCGACCGTAGGCTTGTTGGCGGAGACGGGGGGATTCGAACCCCCGGTACCCGTTTCCGAGTACAACGGTTTAGCAAACCGCCGCCTTCAGCCACTCGGCCACGTCTCCCCGAAACGAGTGGCGGGTATATCAGGTGAGCCCCGAAAAGCAAACGCAAGGGCACTCCACGCGGGCAACTTGGGGCACTCGCCGCTCAGCCGCCGGCGCCGTCCTCCTTCCTGATCGGATCGGCGTACTTGAGCTCCAGGTCCCAGGGGAAATAGATCCAGGTATCCTGCGACACCTCGGTAACGAAGGTATCGATCACCGGCGAGCCGAGCGGCTTGGCATAGACGGTCGCGAAGTGCGCGTTGGGCAGCATCTGCCGCACGATGCCCGCAGTCCTGCCGGTATCGGTCAGGTCGTCGATCACCAGGATGCCGCGACCGGTGCCGTCGCCGATGGCGCGCACCGACGGCGCGATATCCTTCAGCACCTCGAGCGCAGCCTGGTCGGTCTCGTTGCGGTAGCTTGCGATGCACACGCACTCGATGAGCCGCAACCCGAGCTCGCGCGCGACGATCGCCGCCGGCACCAGCCCGCCGCGTGTGATGCACACGATCGCCTCGAACCGACCCTTGTCGGCGAGCCGCCACGCGAGCGCGCGCGCATCGCGGTGGAATTGGTCCCAGGAGACGGGAAAAGCCTTGGTGGGCTGAGGTCCAGCCATTGAGCGCTCCTGCGTGCGAAGCCCCTGCCCCTATAGCGCAGCCGCCGCCCGTTCGCATCTGGTTGGCACCGGTTGGCGATACGCTCTATCCTGCGAGCAACGCGCTACCGAGCAAGAGGGAGGAGGAAGCACGCATGCTGAAAATCTATGGCCGCGCCAACTCGATCAATGTGCGCAAGGTGCTGTGGTTCGCCGACGAGATCGGCCTGGCCTACACGCGCGAGGACTGGGGCCGCGGCTTCCGCCCGACCTCCGAGCCGGAGTTCGTCCGCCTGAGCCCGTTCGGTGTGGTGCCGGTGATCGATGACGAGGGCTTCATCCTGCGCGAGAGCAACACCATCGTCCGCTACCTGGCGACGAAACATGCGCGCACCGACCTCTATCCGGCCGATCTCCGGCAGCGCGCGCTCGCCGAATGCTGGATGGACTGGGCCAACACCGACGCCTCCCTGCCGATGCGGCCGGTGTTCCTCGGGCTCTTCGTCAAGGCGCCGGGCTTCACGGACCCGAAGTCGATCGAGCCCAACGCCGCCGCCTGGAGCACCCAGATGCGGCTGCTCGATGAGGATCTCGCCAAGGCCGGACCGTACGTGACCGGCGCGAGCTTCACCATCGGCGACATCCCCGTCGGGCTCGTCGTCAACCGCTGGATGAACGTCGCCTTCGACAAGCCGAAGTTGTCCTCGCTCGAGGCCTACTACGCGCATCTCTCCGAGCGGCCTGCCTACCGCACACACACCGGCCCGACCAATCCATGATACCTTGAGCGGAATACTCAGCCGGCCACGAGCAATTCGCCCCACTGTTGCCGCTTTCGGCGACGATTGCGACGGCTGTGATCGCGATGATGGCATTCTGATGAGCATCATGAGCCCGCGCACAGCCCTAATCGCCGTCCCGGCCATTGCCTTCTTGGCCCAGCCGGCGACCGCGCAGGAAACCTGCGTCGTGTGCACGACACCCGCCGCCACCTACCGCTGCGCGATCGAAGGGTCCGAGCGCGTGGCGCAGTATCGAGGCAGCACCCGCGTCATGCAGTACCTCTGCATCACCGAGCTTGCGAAGCTCGGCGGGCATGCGAGCTGCAGTGTCGGCCGTGGGTCCGGCGCGGCTTGCATGGGCGAGCTCAAGGTCCTGCGCGCGGACGACGCACTCGCCGCAGCCGAAGCCGTCGTGCGGGATGGGAACCCGCCTCCTGGACCACCACAGAGTGAGCCCGGCCCACAATCCGGTAGCGGACCGCCGCGCACACTCGAGGAGCTGGCGCGCCGGACCGTCGAGCAGTCGAACGACCAGTTTCAGACTGCCGGGAAGACGGTGAAGGATACGGCGAAGACAGCCGGCCAGCAGATCGAGAAGGCGGGCGGCGCTGTCGGCGGCGCCGTCAAGAAGACGTGGTCCTGCCTCACGTCGCTGTTCACCAACTGCTGAGCGTCACGCCGAAGCGACGCACGATACATCGCACGCGGCGCATGCCGGCGCACATACGCCGGAGGCCGCCGGTTGTATGAACCTTGGTTCCGCTCAGTGCCGCGCGAGCCACTCGCGCGCGAGGCGCTGGGCCCTCGCGATCTCGACCCGCGACATCTCTTGCGAGATCTCGAGGCGGTAGCGCCGGGCTTCGTCGTTGCCGCGCAGCGCAGCGAGATTGAACCACTTGTGCGCCGAGACGAGATCCATCTCGACATCGCGGCCCGCGCAATACATCAGCCCGAGCTCGAACAGTGCGTCGGGCGCGCCGCTGTGCGCTGCGCACTCGACCATGTCTCTCGATGCAAACTCCAATCGTGCCATGGCGATAGACTCCGCATACATACCATCGCTCGGCCCTCCCGGCTGACTTCGCCGGAGTGGCCGCTACAAACCATGGCAAGCTTGTGATGAGAACTCGTAAATTGCCGACCAAATTGTCCTTGAAATCAGGGGGTTCAAAGTGAATAGAGAGTTGCGGTCTCGCCCCGGAACGAGGCAGTTGGGCCATCCGGAAACGCACCGCAACCTCGCGGCAACGGATGAGGTAACGCCGGCTCAACCATGCCGCACGATTTTGTTTGGCGGCACTCGCTGGGCGACTCGTCGGAGCTACTTTCGCCGTGCAACAGCGCACTCGACCCGCCTTCGTATCCAAGGTTGTAGACGCCGTCGCGGCAAACGCCGGCATTCGTCCCGAAAAGGCACGGATCGGCGCGCGATCCGCGCTCGATCGGCATGGATATCGTCCTGGCATCGCGCTTGCACTTGCCGCCAGCAGCTACCGAGAGCCCGCCCCGCGTAACCTTTGGGATACGGATATCGGTTCACGATCGTTTCTCGCGCGAGACCAGGACCACTCCATGAGCAAGACCGCACCGACACGCACGCCGGCCTCCGCCGGGCAGCCCCTCATCGATCGACGCCGGGTGATGCTGCGGCTCGGGATCTTTGCAGCAGCAGCCGCGACCGCCCACGCCGGTCCCGCCGCCGGCGATGCCGCCGCCGCCCAGTCGGTGGGATCGGGCGCCGAGTCATGCTCGGGCGCAGGTACCGTCTGGTGGAGCGAGCTCGTCTGTCCGGATCCGGATCAAAGCCGGGACTTCTACGCCGCCGTGATCGGATGGCAGCACAACACCGTGGCTCTCAGCGATCCGTCGAGGCCGCCCTATATCGGCGAGCCCGACTACACGGTGTTCACGACTGGCGGCCGGGAGAGCGCCGGTCTCGTACGCACCGACACGGCCGAGCCGTCGCAATCCCGCCCCGGGTGGCTCACCTACATCCAGGTGGCCGACGTCGATGCCTCCGTACGGATCGCCGCCGACAAGGGCGGCAAGATCGTGAAGCACCCGTTCGACATGTCCGGCGTCGGCCGGATCGCGCTGATCGAGGACCCCTCCGGCGTGATGATCGGCCTGGTCACTCCGGCCCAGAACGGATCCTGCTAGGCACGAGTCGAGGTCGGCATGTCCAAAGCGAAAGCTTACGTCTGCATCGACGCGTCCGGAGCGATTGCCGGGGGCTGCATCGTCATCGATCCGGCACACGCCCGTCATGCGATCCGCACCTGGCTGCGCTCGCATCCGGGATGCCGCGTCGAGCAGGTCACCGTGCAGCAGGCCTACCGGCTGCTGGAACCGAGACGCACCCGGCGCCGACGCCTGGCAGCAATGGAGAGGAACGCAGGCGTTCCGCTCGTCGCCGCGCACTCCTGAATGCCACGAGAGCGGTTATCGCCGCGTGCACGGAAGAATGTAGGTGAAGCCGCGGAACGACCGGTAGTTCGTCCCCTCCAGGAACGGCCGGATCTGAACGCTGCGGCCGTCCTCGGGGCGAGCCTGGAGCGACATCAGGTACAGCGGATCGATTAGCCGGGCTTCGTCGTTGACCCAGTAGGCCGCACCGCGCCGGTTCTCTCCCCACTCGAGCGCATCGTCGTCGCCGACCTCGTAGACCTCGAGATGAACCTCGGGCAGGTAGAAGCTCTTGCCCCCGGGCCGGTACACATGGCCGATGGTCTCGCCGCGCGCGATCCTCTGGCCGGCTCGAAAGTCGCGGACCTCGTCGTACCTCAAGTGGTAGAATGCGGAGTAGTAATAGGGAGGACCGTCGGAAAGATTGAGATCCTGGCGCCTATGCCGGATCAGCAGGGCGCCCTCCCGGCCCCAGCCCCAATCGGCTTCCCACACCGCACGGACCACACCGTCTGCCGGCGCCAGGACGTCGTCGCCGAGCCGGCCGCCGTCGATTCCTGAATGCGGCTCGTACCGCTTGGTTCCGTCTACGTCCTTCCAGCTGGCATAGAGCGAGGTGAGCGGTGAGCAGGAATAGCCATCCGGATAGACGGGCGTCAGTCCCGTCTTGGTGATGTCGTAGCCCTTGAGGGCGTTGCTCGAGGCCCGGGACTTCATCGTGGAAACCAAAGTGCTGGCGAGCACAATTCCTGACGCGACGGCAAGCATCAACGCCGCCGATCGGAAGTAACTCGCGCTGGTCTGTCGCTCGCTCAAGGGAGAAGCGCCGTTGGATGATGCAGGAAGGCGTGGACTCGTGCCCGTGATTGTTGGTGCACGCCGGCAGACTATCAAGCACACGCGACGGCAGCGCATCTTGGTTAAGTAGATACTGCTGAACACTTAACATTACTCGGACAATTCGAGGGATCAGACCTGCGACCATGTTAACAGCCGTCCACGGCTGGCACGCCGATCGCATTGTGAGCCTCGATCGCACCCGGAGCGGGGTGGCTCACTGAACCTCACCAATCCCGCAATGCGCCGAGAGGCCGTGCTCCGCGAGCGAGCGATCGCATGGAGGCGGTTTCGTGTTGGCGTCAGTCCTCAATCTTTCGACCGCGGCAATCCGCTTCAGCCGCCGTGCCGCGGGGCCGCACCCCGAGACCGTCGAAGGACTGAAGGCCGAGCCTGGCCTTCCCGCCGGTCCGCTGACGGAGATCGAGGTCAATGGAGGGCGGGTCGAGCTGTGGGTCGTCGGCCGCCTCGACGATGCCGGCCTCGCCCTCGCCGCACGTTCCCTCACCGCAGCCGACCGGGCGGAGCGCGACCGGATCCGTCATCCCGCGGCACACGCGAGGTTCATCGCCGCGCGCGCCGCACTCCGCGCCGCACTCTCCCACGCCGTCGGCGGCCAGGTACCGGCCGGCGCCTGGCGGTTCACCCGGAACGCGTCCGGCAAGCCCAGCGTCGGACCCGATCTGCCCACCGTGCATTTCAGCATCTCGCATGGCGACAGCTTCTCCGTGATCGCGGTCTCGCGGGAGAACCGGATCGGCATCGACATCGAGTCCTTTGCAGCCTCGATGGACCGGGATTTCGTCGCGTCCTTTCTGTCCCGGCGCGAGCTGAAGGCCATGCAGCGATTGCCGCAGACCGAGCGCCAATACGGCACAATCCGTTCTTGGACGCTGAAGGAGGCCTACGCCAAATTGCTTGGCATCGGCCTTGCAGCTGACCTTCAGAGCTTCGAGTTCCATCTCGATCCGGCACGGCTGATGTCCCACTGCGAGGCAGCAGAGGCAGGCAGCGGCACGACCTTTCGGACCTGGCAGATGTCCGGGCCCGGCGGGTCGCACCACGTGGCGCTGGCCGTCAGCCAGCCCGAGGCAGCCCGGATCCACTGAGAGCTTGCGGCAATCCCACGGCCCTGCCCCGCCGGCAGCGCGCGGGATAGTGGCGACCGCGCGGTGCGGCGGCCGAAGGTCTGAGCTGTGGGGTAGCGAGATGATTCCGTCCGCCTTGGAGATAGTGCAGGACGACAGGGCGTACCCGACCGGCGCCCCCACCCTCCTCCACAAGCACTTCGAGGCGCGGCTTCTGCTTCGCCCGGATCATCCGGCGGTCCAGTGCGACGGCGAGGTGCTGACCTACGCCGAGCTCGATCGCTACGCGACCAGAATCGCCCATACGCTCCGCCGACGCGGCATTCGGACCGGCGAGCTGGTCGGCGTCTATCTGACGAAGTCGACCCGTCTGTTCGCCGCTCTGCTCGGCGTGCTGAAAGCCGGCGCCGGCTACGTCCCGATCGATCCGAAATTCCCGCACGAGCGCATCGCCGACATCCTGAGCGACAGCAACGCCAGCGTTCTCATCACCGAGGGCGAGCTTGCCGACGCGCTTCCGGTGGCACTGCCGACGCCGCGCCTTCGCCTCGATGCGGATGCTGCCGAGATCGCAGCACAGTCCGACGAAAGGATCTCGACCAGCGAGATCGGCCTCACGCCCGCGCACCTCTGCTACGTGATCTACACCTCCGGTTCGACCGGACGCCCGAAGGGCGTGATGATCGAGCACCGCAACGCGTCCGCCTTCCTCGAGGCATTCAGGACGGTCTATCGGCTGACCGATGCCGATCGCGTCTACCAGGGCTTCTCCACCGCATTCGATGCCTCCGTCGAGGAGATCTGGGGCGCCTTCTCGGTCGGCGCGACGCTGGTCGTGCCGCGGGAATGCGTCGCGCGCTCACCGCTCGATGTCGCCGACTTCCTGACGAGCAACCGCGTAACCTATTTCTCCACGGTCCCGACCTTCCTGTCGATGATCGATCGCGAGCTGCCGACCGTGCGCACGCTGGTGCTCGGCGGCGAGGTCTGCACGCCCGAGCTGGTCGCCCGCTGGACCGGACCCGGACGCCGGATGCTCAACACCTACGGTCCGACCGAGGCGACGGTGGTTGCGACCTGGACCGAGTGCAGCCGCGATGGGCCGGTAACCATCGGCGTCGCCATGCCCGGATACGAGACCTATGTGCTCGACGAGAACCAGCGTCCGGTGGCGGCGGGTGAGCAAGGCGAGCTCTATATCGGCGGCCCGGCGGTCGCGCGGGGCTACCTCAATCAGCCCGAGCTGACGGCCGAGCGCTTCATTCCCAACCCGCTGAAGCCCTGCAGCCGAACGATCGAGCGCATCTATCGGACCCACGACCTCGTGCGCCTGACCGAGAGCGGAGACCTGCAGTTTCTCGGCCGCTGCGACGGGCAGATCAAGATCAGGGGATTCCGCGTCGAGCTCTCGGAGATCGAGGCGGTGCTGATGGAGCACCCGCGCATCCAGGCGGCAGCCGTCGCCCTGGTCGACACCGACGGCCTCAAGGAGCTTGCCGCCTATGTCGTCGCCGACGGCAGCGAGGACCTCGATCGAACGGCGATCTCCGAGCTGCTGCGCGGCCGTCTCCCCGAGTATATGGTGCCGAAGTTCCTGGATCGGCTTCCCGCATTGCCGCTGATGACGAGCGGCAAGGTCGACCGCAAAGAGCTCCCGCTCCCGGTGCTGCCGCTGATCGGCCTCGACCGCGAGATCGTCTCCGCCGGCAGCGACCTCGAGCGGGCGATCACGTCCGCCTGGGAGCAGGCGCTTGGCGTCTCGCCGATCTCGGTCACCGACGACTTCTTCCTCGATTTGGGCGGCCACTCGCTGCTGGCAGCGAAGGCGGTCACGGCACTGAGGACGAAGCTCAACTCCCCACGTCCCTCCGTGCGCGACATCTACAAGCACCCAACCGTACGCGGACTAGCCGAGCACTTCCGTACGATCGGCCTGACCGGAACGGCGGCCAAGCCGGCATCCGATGCCGAGCAGGAGACCCCCGCGCTCGCCGCGTTCAAGCGCGTCCACTGGCTAAAGCGCTGGACGGTCGTGGCGCTGCAAGCGCTCGCGCTCGCCGTCTACTACGGCATAGCTGCCGCGCCGATCGCCTACAGCATCCTGATCACCGTGGCCGTCGTCGACGGCCACGTTGATCTGGGCGACGCGATCTGGCTCTCGACTGCCGTCGGCTTCGCGGCCTGGCCGTCGATGCTGCTCCTGAGCATCGCCGTGAAATGGCTGGTGATCGGCCGCTACAAGCCCGGCCGCTACCCGCTCTGGGGCTTCTATTACTTCCGCTGGTGGCTGGTCACCCGCTTCCAGGCGCTGAGCTGGTCGCACATGTTCGTCGGCACGCCGCTGATGAGCCTGTACTTCCGCGCCATGGGAGCAAAGGTCGGCCACAACGTCACAATCGCCACGCCGCTCTGCGCAACCTTCGACACCGTCTCGATCGGCGACCACGTCAGCATCGGCTCGGAGACCCAGATGCTGGGCTATCGCGTCGAGAACGGCTATCTTGTGATCGGCAGGATCGACATCGGCAACGACTGCTTCGTCGGCATGCACTGCAACCTCGGCGTCGGCAGCCGCATGGGCTCCGGCGCCCGGCTCGACGACATGTCGCTGTTGCCCGACCGCGCGGTCATGCGGGCCGGAGAGGCGCGGCGCGGTACGCCCGCGGCGCCGGCCGTCGTCCTGACGCCGGGCTCGATGCGCACCCGGCTGAAGCGACGCCGCCCGGTCCTCTTCGGCCTTACCCACCTCGCCCTGATCTACGTGATGGGCTACTTCCTGATCCTTACTATGCTCCCCGCGATAGCGATGGTTGCCGCCGGCCTGATCTACGGCGGACCACCGTGGGGCATCGCCGCGGCTTTCCTTTCCGTTCCGGTATCGCTCCTCTGGTACGCGGCGGCCGTCGTGCTGGCAAAGCGCCTCGGCACCGGACACATCGAGCAGGGAACCTTCCCGCTCGAGAGCGGCACCTACCTCCGCCACTGGTTCCTCGACTACCTGATGCGGAACACGCGGACGATCCTGCTGCCGCTCTATGCGACCGTCTACCTGCCGTCCTTCCTGCGGATGCTGGGCGCACGGATCGGCCGCGGCGTCGAGATCTCGACCGTGTTGAACATCTCCCCCGATCTGCTCTCGATCGGCAGCGGCAGCTTCCTTGCCGATGCCTGCCTCGTCGGCGGCGAGCGGATCCACAATGGCCTGGTCGAGGTCCGCCCCGTCGCGATCGGCGAGAAGACCTTCGTCGGCAACAGCGCGATGGTCCCCGGCGGCCACGTGCTCGGCAGCAACGTGCTGATCGGCGTGATGTCGACGCCCCCCGCCGAATGGACACTGGTGCCGGGCGGCACCCGCTGGCTCGGCTCGCCGGGCTTCGCTCTGCCGCGCACGCAATCTGACGCCTGCTTCGCTGACACCGAGACATTCCGGCCGGGCTGGCGCGCGCGCTGTGCCAGGGCCATCATCGACGCCATGCGGGTCCTGATCCCCGGCACGGTGATGATGGCGAGCCTTGTCACCCTGGCCGTTGGCCTGGTCATCGGCTACCGCTCGCTGCCGCTCTGGGGAGTCATTGGCTCCATCCCGCTGCTCGCAACGGCGCTGGCGATCGCCTCTGTCGCCGCCGCCGCGCTGATCAAGAAGCTCTTCATCGGCCGGATCGCTCCGACCGTGAAACCGCTGTGGTCGCAGTTCGTGTGGTTCAACGAGCTTGTCAACGGCGCCTACGAGACCATTGCCGCACCGATCCTGGCGCCTGTCCTCGGCACGCCCTTCATCGCACCCGCCCTGCGGGCCATGGGCTGCAGGATCGGAAAGTGGACCTTCATCGAGACCACTCTGTTCTCCGAGTTCGACCTGGTCGAGATCGGCGACCATGCAGCGTTGAACCTCGGCGCAACGATCCAGACCCACCTCTTCGAGGACCGGATCATGAAGGCCGACTACCTGCGCATCGGCGAAGGCTGCAACGTCGGCAACATGGCGGTCGTGCTCTACGAGACCGCAATGCACCGAGGCTCATCGCTTGCGCCGCTGTCGGTGCTGATGAAGGGCGAGACGCTGCCGGCCTTCACGAGCTGGACCGGCATCCCGTGCGAGCAGGTCACGCCGGAGCAACAGGCCCCACGCCCGGAGCCTGTCAGGAATCAGCCGAAGCCCCTCACCCTTGGGCTCTCGCAACAGCTCCAGCAGGCGTAGAAAGCAAGAGCCCGGATCGGGCCCCGCGCCCGATCCGGGATCATCAAACCCGGTGAAAATCGCGCCTTGCGCGTCCGGGTTCGCCCCGCCTTTCCTTATGGCCGGCCTCAGTACTCGAACGTCAGCCGCGCGACGACGCGTCCGTCGCAGCGGCCCGAGCAGTCGCCAGCCAGATCCTCCGGCACGTCGATCGTATCGAAGTAGCGCAGGTCGAACTCGAGGTACTCCGCGAAGATGAAGGAGAAGCCGGCGTTCCAGTACCAGTAGTCGTAGCCGCCGTCGCTCTCGTCGCCTTCGCTGTAGCCGAGCGTGGCGCTGAGTGAAGGGTCGACGCCCGCGATCGCGCCGAGCTTCCGTGTCAGCGTACCTTCGAACACCCAGTTGTCGCCCACCTCGGCGAAGTAGTCCGGCGAGTAGTAGATCGTGAAGCTGCCGTTCAGCGTATCGTGGAAGTTGCCGCTGATGCTGCCATAGACTTCCATGTAGTCGAGGTCGCGCTGCGCGCCATCAACAACGACGCCGTAGGCGCCGGGATAGAAGTACCCGATGATGCCGAGGTTCCACTCGATCGGCCCGAGCTGCCGCTTGATGCCGCCATAGACGTCGAGCTCGAAGTCCGCCTGCTCGTGGAAGCGGCCGGAGGTGTCCTGCGTCCTCCCGAAGTCCACGTTCGACGACCAGAAGCCGACATAGAACGAGCCAAACGTCAGATCGACGCCGCCCTGGACCGCCGGGTGTTCCTGTGTCTGCGTGAAGCCGCGGAACCTGTAGTCCGAGGCGATGCCGACGTTCGCAGAGAACTCGAAAGGCTTCTGCCCATCCACCGGCTCATCGGCGGCTGCCGGGGGCGGCGCCGCGCAAGCCACGAGAGCCGCGAGCGTCAGCGCGAACATGTGCCGCTGCATGTAGGCCTTGCACTGCATTCAATTTCTCCCTGGCGGAGGACCGAAGCTTCGATCGATCTTGCAAGCCTGATCGCCACGCGGAACGGGCGCGCTGGCCGACGCTGATATGATTCGCTTGCGCACCACAACGGCGAAGACAGGCGCACGAATCCTTCCAGATGCAGCGTGGCGTTCGCGCAACCTGAAATGCTTGCCGCAACGCTGGATTGTTTACGGCTTGCTAACCAATTGTCGCCGCCCGGCTACACCCCGAGCCATAGCTTGGCGGCCCACTCGACAGACCTGGCGAATCAGCTCCCTATCCGCCCCGACTGGCCAGATCTCGTGGCCGGAGGATCCTTGCGTCGGTTTGCGTTGGTTCGGGGCTCTGCGGCTCGTCTGCCCTGCTGCTTGCGATCAGCTTTACAGCCGACGAAAGGACGACACATGAAGAAGCTGCTGCCCGCGATCGTGGCGATCGTTGCAGCCGCCCTGCTAGCCGGTGGCGCGCAGGCGAACGGCACGGGCTCGATCAAGGACGAGCCGATCCTGATGCCGACCGGGTGGTCGGGTTTCTACTTCGGTGCCGGCGTCGGCTACGGCGACTCCGTCATCGATAACCTCTATTCGGAAACGGATGGCGACTTCGAGAACACCGAAGGCGAGGGTCTGCGCGGCGGTCTCGGCACCATCATTCTTGGCCTCGACCGGCAGATCGGTGAGCGCTGGGTGATCGGCGCCTTCGTCGACTTCGACTGGTCCGACATCTCACTCACCTACACCGACGACGTCGTAGGAGAGCAAGAGCTTACCCTAGACTGGATGTGGGCGATCGGCGCTC
>JBIOVC010000215.1:0-4970 GCA_044867545.1 Hyphomicrobiaceae bacterium
CCGGCATACATGACGGCGACGCGATCGCAGCGCTCGGCGACGATAGCGAGGTCGTGTGTGATCAGCACCACGGCCATGCCGAGCTCGCGCCGGAGATCATCGATCAGGTCGAGGATTTGCGCCTGGATCGTGACATCGAGCGCCGAGGTCGGCTCGTCCGCGATCAGCAGCTTGGGCCGGCAGGCCAGCGCGATCGCGATCATCACCCGCTGGCGCATGCCGCCGGACAGCTCGTGCGGATACTGCTTGAGCCGCGCCTCGGCCTCTGGAATCCCGACTCGACGCAACATGTCGAGGCTTGCCTCACGCACGACGGCCGTGCCGATCGCCTCATGCGCGAGCAGCACCTCGCCGATCTGTGTGCCGATGGTGAGCACCGGGTTGAGCGCGGTCAGCGCGTCCTGCATGGTCATCGCGATCTCGCGGCCGCGGATTGCCCGCAGCTCGCGCTCGGACATCGCTGCCAGATCGCGTCCCTCGAACAGGATCCGCCCGCCAGAGATCCGGCCCGGCGGCCGCAGGATGCCGAGCACGCTCTGAAACGTTGCGCTCTTGCCGGAGCCCGATTCACCAACGACGCCAAGGCACTCCCCGGCGGCCACGTCGAGGTCGACGCTCTCGACCGCCCGCACGACACCTCGCTCGGTCGGGAACTCCGCCGACAGGTGCTCCAGCCTGAGCAGCGCCGTGTGGGGAGCGGTCATCGGTGAAGCCTCGGATCGAAGGCGTCGCGCAGGCCCTGGGCGGCAAGGTTGATGCTGAGCACCAGGGCGAGGATCGCAAGACCGGGGAGCGTGCTGACCCACCATGCCTCGAGCAGGAACTGCCGCCCGTCCGACACCATCGACCCCCACGATGCGAGCGGCGGCTGCACGCCGATGCCGAGGAAGGAGAGGCTCGCCTCGAGGATGATGATCGTCGCCATCCGGGTCGTCGCGACGACGAGAATGGGCGAGAGGATGTTGGGCAGCACCTCGCGACTGATGATGTGCGCGGAGGAGGCGCCGACCGCGCGCGCGGCCTCCACGTACTCGAGCTCGCGGGCGACGAGGGTCTCGCCGCGGGCGACGCGAGCCGTGATGGTCCATTCCTTGTAGGCGAGCGCCAGGATGACGTTCTCGATCCCCGGACCCATCATGCCCATCAGGCCGATGGCGAAGATCAGGTAGGGAAATGCCAGCAGCACGTCGACGATCCGCGAGATGACGGCGTCGACGAGACCGCCGGCGTAGCCGGCAAGCAACCCGGCGATGGTGCCGACCACGGCCGAGATCGACACCACGATCACGCCGATCGAGATCGATATCCTGGCGCCGTAGATGATGCGGGAAAGGATGTCGCGGCCGAGCGCATCGCACCCGAGCACATAAGCCCACTCCCCACCCGGCATCCACGCGGGCGGCTGCAGCCGCCGCAACAGATCGGAATCGTAGGGGTCGTGCGGAGCGATCCAGGGCGCGAACAGAGCTGCGAGCGCCATCGCCAGCACGACTGCCGCCGACGCCAGCGAGATACGATCCCGCGCGAAGCGCCTCAGGTTCATGGCCAGCGGCGTGAGCGGTCTTTGCGGCCGCCCGGCCTCCTCGGCAGCGACGGGCGTCAGAGCTTCACCCTCGGGTTGAGCAGCATGTAGATGACGTCGGCGGCGAAGTTCACGCCGACATAGATCAGGGCGATGACGAGCACGCCGGCCTGCACCAGCGGATAGTCGCGCGAGTAGACGGCCTCGACGATCACGCGGGCGAGGCCCGGCCACCCGAAAACGGTCTCGACGATGGTATTGCCGCCGAGCAAATAGCCAGTCTCGAGCGCGGCGACGGTGACGACGGGGATCATCGCGTTCTTGAAGGCGTGACCGAGCAGGACGCGCCGGGGAGCGAGACCCTTCGCGCGCGCAAACGCGACGTAGTCCTGCTGCAGCACGTCGATCATCGATGCCCGCATCACCCGCATCAGCAGCGCCGACATGGCAACGCCGAGCGTGAACGCCGGCAGCGCGATGTGCCAGACGGCGTCGAGGAAGGCTGCAAAGCGCCCCTGCACCAGCGTATCGACGAGAACGAAGCCGGTAATCCTCGGCACCTCGTGGACGAAGGCGATGCGGCCCGAGACCGGCATTATCCCGAGTTGCACTGCAAACATCAGGATCAGCATGATGCCGAGCCAGAACGCCGGGATCGACACGCCGACGAGCGATACCGTCGTCGCGAGCTTGTCGATCAGCGAGCCCCGCTTGACCGCGGCCAGCACGCCGAGCGGCAACCCGATCGCAAACGCGATCAGCATGGCGACGACGGTGAGCTCGATGGTTGCCGGCAGACGCTCAGCGATCACCTCCGCCACCGGGCGCCGGTGGAAGAAGCTGCGTCCGAGGTCGCCCGCGATCGCATTTCCGAGGAACTTGACGAAGCGCTCGTGCAGCGGCAGGTCGAGCCCCATGTCGCGGCGCATCTCTTGCGCCTGCTCGGGCGTGGCTCGCATGTCGCCGAGCATGATCTCGACCGGATCGCCCGGCGTCAGGCTCGTCATCAGGAAGACGACGAGGCTCACGCCGAGAAGGACCGGGACGAGCTGTGCCAGCCGGCTGAAAAGAAAGCTGAGCCTCATGCGCCCGCTCTCCCGCTGCCGATCCTCCGGCCGATTAGTTCTTCACCTCGACACGATGCAGGTTGATGCGGCCGTCCGAGCCCGGTTGCCAGCCGGTGATCCGATTGCTCGCAGCGTAGATGTCCTGCGGCACCCATAGGAAGATCCACGGAGCGTCCTTGGCCACGATCTTCTCGGCCTCATGGTACATGTTCGCGCGCTTCTCGGTATCGGCTTCGGTCTCGGCCGCATTGAGCAGCCGGTCGACCTCGGCGTTCGAGTAGCCCGACGAGTTGCCGCGATCCTTGGTCTTGAGCGTCGGCACGAAGATACCCGTCGGGTCGAGCGCACCGCTGCCCCATGACGAGAGCAGCATATCGCGCTCCTTCGGGTCCTTGCGCCACAGCGGCGTCAGCACGGCGCCCTCCCAGACCTGCACCTTGGTGCGAATTCCCGCACGCGTCAGCATCGAGCCGATGGCCTCGGCGAGGTCCTTGAACGCGCCCTCGGCATCGAGCGTGACGTCGAAGCCGTTGGGGTGCCCGGCCTCAGCAAGCAGCGCCTTCGCCTTCTCGACCGAATACTCGTAGGTCGCGAGCCCGGGTTTGGCGCCGAAGGACTCCGGGCTCAGCACGCCGGAGACGGGCGTCGCTGCACCACCCAGGAGCTTGTCGATGAGGATCTTCTTGTCGATCGCATGGTTCGCCGCACGGCGCACGCGCGGGTCCGCGAACGGCCCCCGGGTCGTGTTGAGTGCCACGAAGAACGTGCGCGTGCCGTTCGCGCGCAGCACGCGCGCCTTGCCGCTGCGCTCGATCTGCGCGATCGCGTGGGCGGGAACCTCGTTGATGATGTCGACCTCGCTGGCGAGCAGCGCGGCGATGCGGGAGGCATTCTCGGGAATGATCTTGAAGATCACCCGGTCGACCTTCGCGGCCCCGACCGGCGTGATGGCTGGCGCGCCACCATAGTAGTCGGCAAAGCGCTCCATGATGATCTGGTCGCCCCGCCGCCACTCGACGAGCTTGAATGGCCCTGTGCAGTCAACCTTGGTGGCGAGCGGGTCCTTGCCGCCTGCCGCAACGAAAGCCTTGCGAACGACCTCCTGCACCGGAAGCATGCGCGGGAATACCGGCCACGGCTCGGAGAGCACGAAGCGGACCGTGTCACCGTTGACGATCTCGACGTCCTTGAGCGGACCCAGCAGATCCTTGCGCGGGCTGGTCTGACCTTCCATGGCATTGGGCTTGGTCAGGCGGTCGAAGGTGAACTTGATGTCGTCCGCCGTCAGCGGCGCACCCGAGTGGAACTTGACCCCTTTGCGCAGCTTGCCCTCGTAGGTCGTCGGGCTTTTCTGGGCCAGGCTCTCCACCAACTCAGGCACCACACGGCTGTCCGCCGTCTGCGTCATGATCCCATCGCACATGTTCCGGATGATCGTCTCGGTCTCGCGTTTTCGGTGATTGGCGGGATCGAGTGTCAGCGCATCCTGGGTAAAGCCGACGCGAACCTCGGCGGCAGTCACGCCGGGTGTGGAAACGAAAATGGAGAGGATGATCGCGCTCAGTGTCGTGGAGGCTTTGCGAAGCGGCATGACACAACCCCGTGTTGCGAGCGTTGCGCGAGGTTCGCATCGATACCTGCCGTTGGTCAAGAAAAGTTTTCAAACGCCCATGAAATACGCTTGTTTGACAAAATATATTTATCACATCTAACAAGCGGTGATTGTCAGACTCGGCCGTATTCCATCGAGTAGTAGTATTGGATATCTGGTTTCTCGCCGATCAGTTGCTTGGCGAGCGTCGCCACCAGCTCCACTGCGGGCGACAACGCTACCATCGGGAAAGCGACGACGTACTCGAGCGCGGGCAGCGGCACCGTCGTCGCGACAACCTTGAGCCGTCCCTCGCCGATCTCGCGTGCCGCGGCCGCCGGCGAGGCAAGCGCCATACCGAGGCCTTCGGTCGCCAGCACCACGCGCGTTGCAAGATCCGAGCAGGCATGGTTGCGGCGCAGGTACGCGCCGGCCGCGCTGAACCACTCGGATACGACCTGGTAGAGATGGCTGTTGGGAGGCCCACTGATGATCGGCCATCGCTCGAGCTCGGACGGCGAGAGGGGATGGGCCGGCAAGCCGAGCTCCGGACTTGCGAGCAGCGCCAGCGCGACCTCGCCGATCGGATCGATCTTCATGTGCGGCGTTCGCAAGGGACCGGTCAGGAATGCGACATCGAGGCCGCCCTGCAGCAGCTCGTCCCTCATGTGCTCGCTCGACTCCACGACGATGCTGAGCTCGATCCCCGGATTGAGGACAGCGAGGTCGCGGACAAGCCTCGGCAGCCAGGTGCGCGCCGGAATGCTGGTCACGCCGAGACGCACCCGAC
>JBIOVC010000216.1:0-7040 GCA_044867545.1 Hyphomicrobiaceae bacterium
TGCGGCTTGCCGCGCGCGCCGGGGCCGGGCTTCGGCATATCGGCGATCTCCGGAGGAAATCAAAAAAGCCGCCTGGAGCGGCGGCTCGGTTCATCGTTAGCACGGCGGGTGTGGGTGTCAACGAAACTGACAGATGCGCCACAGGGGTAGCCACGTCGAAGGTTTCATCTACAAAACATACAGCGAACGCAAGTGTCATCGTGTCGAATCGGTCACACCGGAAGGGCAATACCGAGCCAGAGAAGCTCAGTCGGCTTGTAGGGCGAAAAATGGATGTAGTAGGTTTGGGTCTGTCCGGCGGCTAAATCTCGTGTCGCAGCGGTCTATACTGCGCTCTGCCGGAATGTACGCGTGGATGCGAGTTTCTTTTGCATCCGATTCAAGTTCTCGCGTCGTCCTTCCAGTTCAAGTCTCCAGTAACAGCGTCGGTAGTCCTGTCGGTGCGTAGCGACCGAGAGTGTCCCTCTCGTGTGTCCTGCCGCCGACGGGTCGAAATCGAGTGCGTCCTTGCGGGCGCGCCTCTGATTGTGATTCTGAGGGAGAAATCAATGTCTTGGACCGACGAGCGGGTAGAGCTTCTGACAAAGCTCTGGTCGGAGGGGTTGAGCGCCAGCCAGATTGCCGGGCGTCTCGGCGGGGTGACCCGCAATGCGGTGATCGGCAAGGTGCACAGACTGGGACTTTCCGGCCGCGCCACCACATCTCGGCTCAACTCGAGCCGCCCGCGGGCGCGCATCGCCTCCTCGCGCCGGCAGGTCAAGTCGAGATTTGCGAGCCCGAGCAACCTCGCCCTGCGCGCGCTCTATCATCCGGATGCCGAGCCGTTCGTGCCGCACTTCGAGGAACTCGAGATTCCGCCGGCAGAGCGCAAGACATTGCAGATGCTTACAGAATGCAGCTGCCGCTGGCCGATCGGCGATCCGCAGCACGAGGACTTCCACTTCTGCAACCGGAACAAGGTTCCGGGCCTGCCCTACTGCGAGTTCCATGCGCGGCGCGCCTTCCAGCCGCCACAGCCGCGCCGGCGCGAGCGGCTGCCGATGGAGACCACGGCGGCGCCTGCGGCGCCCAGCCTGCCGCGCTCGGAGAAGGAGCCGATGAGCGCCTGACGAGTTAATGCCGGCCGAAGACCGCTTCGGCCACGGCAGCGGGGGAGAAGCCGGAAGCCAGCGGGCGGCTTCCGGCTTTCTCTTTATCCGCTTATCCGCGAGCTTCCCGGGCGGATAGGGTTCAGTTGCCGGGGCGTTCGCCGAGCACGTAGCCGGCGCCGCGGACGGTGCGGACTGGATCGCGCTCCTTGCCGCGGATCAGGGCCTTGCGAAGGCGGCCGATGTGGACATCCACGGTGCGCTCGTCGACGAAGGCGTCGCGGCCCCAGACGCCGTCGAGGAGCTGGCTGCGGGAAAGCACGCGCCCCGGGCTCTCCATCAGGAACTCGAGCAGACGGAACTCGGTCGGGCCCAGATGGACCTCGCGCGAGCCGCGCGTCACGCGATGGGCGACGCGATCGAGCTCGATGTCCGCAACTTTCAGGACCTCGGCGGTCCGGTCGGGCGACACGCGGCGCAGGATCGCCTTCACTCGTGCCATCAGCTCAGGAAGCGAGAACGGCTTCACGACGTAGTCGTCGGCACCGGTCGCAAGGCCGCGGATCCGGTCGCTTTCCTCGCCGCGGGCGGTCAGCATCAGGATCGGAACGGTGCGGGTCTCCGGCTTGCTCCGGATGCGCCTGCAGAGCTCGATGCCGGACACGGACGGCAGCATCCAGTCGAGCAACACGAGGTCCGGCCGCTCCTCGGCAAGGAACATCTCGGCTTCCTCGCCGGTCTCGGCATGCGAGACGACGAAGCCCTCCGATTCCAAATTGTAGCGAAGCATCTCGGCGAGCGGCGCCTCGTCCTCGACGATCAGTATTCTAGCCGTCATCGATGTCGATCCGGTCACTCGTTGGAGATCAGGGTCGAGCTGGTGTTGTCGCCCTTCGGGCGATCGTCGACGAGCGGCACGCCGTGAACGAGGTAGTGCACCGTCTCGGCGATGTTGGTCGTGTGGTCGCCGATCCGCTCGAGGTTCTTCGCGCCGAAGAGCAGATGGGTGCAGAGGCCGATGTTGCGTGGGTCCTCCATCATGTAGGTGAGGAGCTCGCGGAACACGGAATTGTACATGGCGTCAATCTGCTCGTCGGCACGCCATACCGTGAGCGCCAGCTCGGCGTTGCGCTCCGAGTAGGCATCGAGCACGTCCTTCAACTGGCGCAGGGCGCGCTCGACCATGTGACGCAGACCCGACATCAGGGGCTTCGGGTACTGCTCGCTGGCGATCGCGAGAGCGCGCTTGGCGATGTTCTTGGAATGGTCGCCGATGCGCTCGAGGTCGCGGGTGATGTGCAGCGCCGCCATGATGTGGCGGAGGTCGTCGGCCATCGGCTGACGGCGTGCGATCATGCTGATCGCCATGTCCTCGATCTCGCGCTCGAGGTTGTCTATCGCGCGGTCGCTCTGGACCGCGACCTCGGCGAGCCGCGGATCGCGCCGCTCGAGCGCATCGAACGACTGCCCGAGAATGCTTTCCGCGAGCCCGCCCATCTGCGCGATCTTCTTGTCGAGGAGGGTCAGCTCCCCCTCGTAGGCCTTTACGGTGTGTTCGTTCATGGAGAGCCTCCGCGTCCACGTGAGGCAGTTGCCTCAGATCCGGCGTGTCGTAGCGACGGGCTGGGCGAATTCACCCGAACCTGCCTGTGATGTAGTCCTGCGTGCGCTTGTCGCTCGGGTTGGTGAAGATATGCGAAGTCTCATTGTACTCGACGAGACTGCCGAGATGCATGAAACCCGCGTAATTCGATATGCGCGCAGCCTGCTGCATGTTGTGGGTGACGATCACGATCGTCACCGCTGTGCCGATCTCGTCGACCAATTCCTCGATCTTGGCGGTTGCGATGGGGTCAAGCGCCGAGGTCGGCTCATCGAGCAGCAGGATCTCGGGATCGGGCGCGAGGGCGCGGGCGATGCACAAGCGCTGCTGCTGACCACCCGACAAATCGTAGGCCGACTTCTTGAGCCGGTCCTTGACCTCATTCCAGAGTGCCGACTGCGTCAGTGCAAGCTCGACTCGTTCGTCCACGATGGACTTCTTGCGGATGCCTCGGACCCACAGTCCCGCAGCGACGTTTTCATAAATCGACTTTGGAAACGGGTTCGGCTTCTGAAACACCATGCCGATCCGCAACCGTACGTACAGCGGGTCGATGTCCTTGGAAATGATATTGATATTCTCGGGCATCAGGCGGATTTCACCCTCGTAGCGGTTCCCGGGATAGAGATCGTGCATGCGGTTGAAGCAGCGCAGCAGGGTGCTCTTTCCGCACCCCGACGGCCCGATCAGCGCCGTCACTCGGCAATCGACAACCGGGAGGTTGATATCCCTTAGCGCCTGATGATTGCCCACGTAGTAGAAGTTGAGGTTGCGGACCTCGGCGCGCGTCGCTGTCGATTTCGTCATTTGTTGCGCTTGGCCCTCCTTCACTTCCTGCGGCGTGGTCATGTCCATCTGGAAGTCCTTGTCGCTGTAGATGACGGTGGGTAAGAGGTCGTCCACTATTTCATTCCTTTGCGGATCTTGTACCGGAGCCAAATGGCGAAGCCGTTCATCAGCAGCGTCATGGCGAGAAGGATAACGCCGGTTGCCGCTGCGTTGACATGGAATCCCGCCTGGGGGCGTGAGATCCAGTTGAACATCTGGATCGGCATGATGGTGAAGGGCGAGTTGAGCCAGTCGAAGCTTACGAAGGGAAACCCCGACTGTACGGGCGACGGCGGCAGGAAGGCGATGAATGTCAGGGCCCCGATCGTGATTACCGGGGCGGTCTCGCCGATCGCGCGCGACATTCCGACAATCGCTCCTGTCAGGATGCCGGGCCTCGCGGCGGAAAGCAGATACACGCGAACGGTCTGCCATTTGTCGGCGCCGAGGCCGTAGGCCGCCTCGCGCATCTCGAGCGGGATCGAGCGCAGCGCCTCGCGTGTCGACACGATGACGATCGGCAGGATAAGCAGGGCGAGCACCGTTCCGGCGACCAGCACCGTCTCGCCCATGCGGAACTCGTGCACGAACAAGCCCAGCGCAAGCAGGCCGTAGATGATAGATGGGACGCCCGCCAGATTTGTCACGTTGATCTCGATGAGCGCTGTCATCCAGTTCTTGGGGGCGTACTCCTCGAGGTATACGCCAGCGCCGACGCCAAGCGGGACGGCCAGAAATGCCGTCACGATCATCACAAGTGATGTGCCGACCCATGCCGAAAGGATGCCCGCGTCACCGGGCCGGCGGGAGGGGTAGCTGGTCAGAAAGGCCACGTCGATCCGCGCAAGGCCGTCCACCATCAGGTCACCGATCAACGCGAACAGCATGCCCATGCTGGCGATCATGATCAGCAAGCCGACGATCGCAAAGGTGCCGTCGGACCGATGTGCCTTCTTGATGATCGCTTTCGCGTCAACGGGAGGAAGCGGTGTTGCCATATCGACCTCAGTAGACCTCGCGGAATTTCCGCCGGAGCCAGAAACCGATGAGGTTGAAGATCAGGGTGAGGATGAAGAGGGTCAGGCCGGCGGCGAATATGGTCAGGTAGGCCAGCGATCCGTGGGGCAGGTCGCCGAGGCTGATCTGGACGATGTAGGCAGTGATGGTGGCTGCACCATCGAGAGGGTTGTAGGCTAGCTTGGCCTGCTGCCCGGCGGCGATGGCGACGACCATGGTCTCGCCGACAGCGCGGGACATGCCGAGCACGTAGGCTGCCGTGACACCGGAGAACGCTCCCGGGATGACGACCTTGAGTCCGGTCTGCAGTCGGGTGAAGCCCAATGCGTACGCACCCTCCCGCAGGCTTGCGGGAACTGCTCGCATCGCGTCCTCGCTGACCGAGACGATGTAGGGCAGGATCATCACGCCCATCACGATGCCGGGCACCAGCAGGTTGAACCCCCTGAGACCCGGGATGAAACTCTGCATGAGGGGGGTAAGGAAAAGCAGCGCGAAGTAGCCGAAGGCGACGGTCGGGACCCCTTCGATCAACTCCAGAAGCGGCTTTACCGTCTCACGTACACGGCCGTGCGCGAACTCGCTCAGATAGATCGCGAGCGCGGTACCGGCAGGTATGGCGATAAGGAGAGCAATGCCGGCGGTCATCAGGGTTCCGGACAACAGCGTGATGATGCCGAACCTTTTGACCTCGAAGACTGGGGTCCACTCCGTATCAGTGAGAAACTGCCAAACTGAAACCTCGCTGAAGAATTTCAGGGATTCGCTCAGCAGGACATAGACGATGCCGGCGGTCGTCAGCACCGAAACGGCTGCCATCGCAAACAGGATGACGGCGACGACATGGCCGGTGAGCCGCCGTCGTCTGAGGAAGGCCGCGTCGGCAGCAAGCCGTGCATCACCCCCGCCAGGCGGCGCATCCATTGGGACTACTTCGTCGGCAATCGCCATATTCCCCCGCTCCTTAGCATCCAACTTGCCGTTGCGGCAGGTCAAGGATTGGCAGCTGCGCCGACGAATGGAGCGGTGGCCGCAGCCACCGCCCTCTGATCGCGTTGGAATGCCCGGTTCAGTGCTTGATCGGCAGCTTGATCAGGTCGTCGATCGAGACGCCGATTACCGAGCCGCTACCAAACGCGGAACCGACCTCCATCTTGGTGACCCGCTCGGAATAGACGCCGTAGGCCTTGCTCGGCAGCGGGACATAGCCGACTTCCTTCACGAGCTTCGCCGACTCCTTCTCGTTCATGTAGAACTCGACGAACTTCTTGACGTGCGACTTAGTCTCCATCGACTTCTTGTTGACGTAGATGAAGATCGGCCGGGAGAGCGGCTGGTAGGTGCCGTTGAGAGCCGTCTCGAGCGACGGCGGCACGGCCTTTGCGCCGGGCTTCTCGATGATGCCCACCGCCTTCAGCTTGTCCTTGTTCTCCACGTAGTATGCAAGACCGAAGAAGCCGAGCGCGTTGACATCACCAGAGATACCCTGAACCAGGATGTTATCGTCCTCCGACGCCGTAAAGTCGCCGCGGCTGGAGTGCTCTTTGCCGGTGATCGCCGCGGTGAAGTAGTCGTACGTTCCGGAGTCGATGCCTGCTCCGAACAATGTCAACGGCCGGTCGGGGAAGCCGTCGCGAACCTGTTTCCAGTTCATGATCTTGCCCTGGGCCTCGGGCTCCCAGATCTTCTTGAGCTCGGCGACAGTCATTTCGCCGGCCCAGGTGTTCTTGGGGTTGATCAGCACCGCGAGCGCATCGAGTGCGACAGGCAGCTCGATGTAGGCCACGCCATTGGCCTTGCAGTCGGCTGCCTCTTTGGCCGTGATCGGCCGCGAGGCGTCCGAGATATCGGTCTCCGCGCGGCAGAACTTCTTGAACCCGCCGCCGGTCCCCGACACGCCAACCGTTACCTTGAGGCCGGGGTTCTTCTTCTGAAACTCCTCGGCAACCGCCTCGGTCACCGGGAAAACGGTCGAGGAACCGTCGATGGCAACGATGGTTTGCTGGGTAAATGCCACGTCGGAGTACGTGAATGCGCCCACGACAGCCGCCGCCGCCGAGATAGCAAGAAGCCTCTTTTTCACGCTCGTCTCCCTGTCTGGGGTCATGGGAGCTGGGAAGGCCGTAAGGCCGCTCTGCAGCTGGCGCCCCCTGGCGCCACGGCCTTGGTATCCCACCCACGCAATAGAATGATGACAGTGCAACCTACTGTTATATATAAATAAATCTAGGGTCCCTGGCGGCTATCGAGCACGAGTGCCAGGCAGCTCCTCGAGGAGCACAGTGAACGTCGAGCCCTCACCCAGCTTCGAGACAATCCTAAGCTCGCCACGGTGTCGATTGACGATGTTCTTGGCGATCGCCAGGCCAAGACCAGTGCCGCCCTTCTCGCGGCTTTGGGCGACGTTGACCTCTGCTGGAAGCCGGCGCCGACGTGCGCCCGGACGGCAGCCTGGGCTAGGTCCTAAGCGGCCGCCGCGACGATCGCGGCCAGGCGGCTGAGGC
>JBIOVC010000217.1:0-5103 GCA_044867545.1 Hyphomicrobiaceae bacterium
TAACCAGAAAGCCTTCATTCGCTATCCATCGCGGCGTCTATTTTTTAACCAACATTTGTAAGGGTACATGGTGCATTTTTTGGAAAGAGAAATCCATGCACCGTGTTTACAACTCCGTAAAAGGGGCGCTCAAGGCCGAGCCGTGGCGGCAGGCCGCGAGCAATGTTACGCATATCTGTGAATCAAATATTCGTAGCGCGATCGATATCCTGAAGTCCGCAAGAGGTCTCGATCTCAAAGGCGCATTGGGGTTCGGCTCAAATTTCCAGCTCCTGCGCTCGTTTTCCGTGTTGAGCGCTGTCATCCTGACGCTCTTCACCGCGGCCGTCGTTGTCCTATACCAGTCGAACCAGACTGCTACGCTACTGAGAGTGGCCGAAAATCAGAACGTCACGTTGGCGCGGTCCTTTGCCAACACTGTCTGGGCCCGCCATGCCGAGTACCTGTCGACGGCCGGACATCTTGACGGCGACGCCTTGAGGGCGCGGCCGGAGACGGCCGATCTCGACCGGCAACTGCGGCAGATCACGAAGGGTCTGCCCGTGCTCAAGGTGAAGATTTTCGACCTCAACGGGCTTACGCTTTATTCCTCGGAATATTCCCAAATCGGCGAGAGCAGGAGCGGCAATGCGGGATTTCTGAAGGCCGCTCGCACCGGAATTCCGGCAAGCAAGATGTCCTTCAGAGGAAGTTTTTCGGCATTCTCGGGCACTCTGGCGAATGTCGACCTCGCCGAGAGCTACGTTCCCATCATCGACAACGCCGGCCAAGTCAAATCCGTCTTCGAGCTATACACCGACATAACCCCGCACGTTGCCAGCATGCGGAGCGACTGCTGGTCCGCCGCGATCCTCGCGGTATTCGCGTCGTGCATCATCTACCTCGTCCTGCTGCTTGTCGTCCGCCATGCCGACAGCCTCATCAGACGGCAGCAGCAAGAGGCGCTTTCGTCGATCAACGCCGAGCTCGCGACTGCCAATGCGAAGGTTGACGTCGCGTTGAGACATATGTCGCAGGGCCTCTGCATGTTCGATGCGGAGGAACGGCTGGTCGTCGCCAACGACCGCTACGCCCAGATGTACGGTCTCGACCCGGAGCAAATGAAGCCCGGCACTCCGTTCAGGCAGATCATCGAGGCCCGCATTGCCATGGGCGCCTATGCGGGCGGCGATCCGGAAGCCTATGTCAACGAGCGGCGGGCTGCCGTGCGCGAACGGCACTCGTCAACGAAGATCCAGACGCTGCCCGATGGACGCGTGATCGCCATCGTGCACCAGCCGATGGCCGATGGAGGCTGGCTCGCAACGCACGAGGACATCACCGAGCAGCGGCGCTACGAGGCAAAGATCGCGCACATGGCCCTTCACGATGGGCTGACGGACCTGCCCAACCGCACCCTGTTCAACGAGCGGCTGGAGTATGCTCTCTCGCGCGTCAAGGGGGGCGAGATCGTCGCCGCGCACCTCATCGACCTCGACCTCTTCAAGAATGTGAACGACACGCTCGGACATGGCGCCGGCGATCAGGTGCTGCAGGCCGTGGCCCGGCGCCTCAAGGCGACGGTCCGGGAGAGGGACACGATCGCGCGCATGGGCGGAGATGAGTTCGCGATCGTGCAAAGGTTCATCCAGCATCCGATGGAGGCCGCCACGCTTGCCGGCCGGGTGATCGCTGCGGTCAACGAGCCCTACGAGATCGGCGGCCAGACCGTGATCATCGGCGCCAGCGTCGGGATCGCGGTCGGGCCGACGGACGGAACCGATCCGGACAAGCTGGTCAGGAACGCCGATCTGGCGCTCTATCGTGCCAAGGGCGCAGGGCGCGCCGCGTTCCACTTCTTCGAGCCGGGGATGGACGTGCAGATGCAGGCGCGCCGCACGCTCGAGAACGACATGCGCGCCGCCCTGCCGGACGGCCAGTTCGAGCTCCACTATCAGCCGGTCCTCAACGTTGCCCGCAACGAGATCGTCAGCTTCGAGGCGCTCATCCGGTGGCACCACCCCGAACGCGGCATGATCTCGCCCGGCGAGTTCGTTCCGCTGGCGGAGGAGACCGGCTTCATTGTCCCGCTCGGCGAGTGGGTCATCCGACAGGCCTGTGCGACGGCTGCGGCGTGGCCGGGCGAGGTGGGGGTCGCCGTCAACCTGTCGCCGGCGCAATTCAGAAGCCAGGGGCTGGTTCAGGTGGTGATCAGCGCGCTCGCCGCCTCGGGCCTCGCCCCCCATCGCCTCGAGCTCGAGATCACCGAAACCATCCTGTTGCAGAACACCGAAGCGACCATTGCGATGCTCCACCAGCTCCGAAATCTCGGTGTCCGCATCGCCATGGACGACTTCGGAACCGGCTACTCCTCGCTCAGCTACCTGCGCAGCTTCCCCTTCGACAAGATCAAGATCGACCGCTCGTTCGTGAAGGACATAACGGCCTCCAGCGGCTCGCTCAATATCGTGCGCGCGGTCGCGGCGATGGCCAAGGGCCTTGGCATGGAGAGCACGGCGGAGGGCGTCGAGACGCAAGAGCAGCTCGACGCGATCAAGTCAGAGGGCTGCACCGAGATGCAGGGCTTCCTCTTCAGCAAGCCGGTTCCTGAACAGCAAATCGAACAGCTGATTGGGCGCAAGCATCGGGAGCCCGGTGCGGTGGCCTTGGACGTGGCTTGAGCCGAGTCGGGGCCTCGCCTTCGCCTATTTTATCGCCCTGGTCCCTACGCCAGGCGGGCTGGTGGGGAAGATCTGCCTCCAATCCCTCTTCATATCGACAACCGTCCAGCGGTTGGCCGCTGCGGCGTCGAGGGCGGCGTCCAGCTTGCCGAAGTGGGATTGCCGATCATAGGCGTACTCGCGCTCGGCATCGGTGTGATGCACGATGAGGCCGAAGCGGGGCCGATCGCCGGCCATGGTCGTCCACTGCAGCATCTCGAGATCGCCATCCGAGTTGCCAAAAGCGGCTATCGGGCGACGGCCAATGTGCGCATTGATGCCGACCGGCTTGCCGGCCTTGTCATCGATGAAGTCGATCTCGGGTAGGCGGAACAGGGTGGGCCTGCCATCGCGCATCTCGAAGCGCGTCTTGATCGAGGACCCGACGACCTGCTCGGGCGGCACGCCGTAGACCGGCTCGGTCCACGGGCGCATGAACTCGATGCCACCGCCCGACACGATGAAAGTCTTGAATCCATTCGCCCGCAGATAGGCGAGCAACTCCAGCATCGGTTGATAGACAAGGCTCGTGTAGGGGCGGTTGAACCTGGGGTGGCGGGCAGCGGACAGCCACTCCGTGACGATCGTCTCGAAGTCGGCGGTGGTCATGCCGGCATGCGTCGCGGCCATGATCTCGATCAGCCCCTTCTCGCCGGCGGCTGCCAGCGCCTTCATGTCCCCGGCCAGCACGGCCTGGAACGGCTGCTTGTCCTTCCAGCCCGGATTCTGGGGTGCGAGCGCCTTGACGCGATCAAGCGCAAAGGCCAGCTGCACATACATCGGCTGCTCGACCCACAGCGTGCCGTCATTGTCGAAGGTCGCAATGCGCTCCGGCACGGGCACGAAGCCTTGCGATCCCTCGCGTGTCACCGCAGCGACGAAATCGAGGATCGATTTCCTGGTGGGGCCGTCGTTCCACGACGGCAGCGGCTCGGCGCCTTGGGCGAGCGCCGAGGCGCGGAAGAGCGTTGTGGACACGGCAGGAAGCGCGGCCAAGGCCGAGAGAACGAAGCGCCGTGTGAGACGAGGGTGCATGACACGCCTCCTTTAGTGCTCCTGCGTGAGGGCCGTTGCGCGAATGGTCGGGCTGCCGAAGCGCGCATTCGTGCGGCCCGTAGGAAGTACCGTCACTGCCCAGGCTTGGTCTTGATCGTGGCCTCGATCTGCTGCTTCACTGCCTCCAGGTTGAAGGAGGCCGGGTCCTGCATCGGTGGGAATTCGATGGCCGTCCTGGCGAGGTCCGCGACCCGCTGCTGCACGAGGACGAACCGCCAGAACTCCCGGGCATAGAAATCATTCATGTAGCCGCCGCCGAGATTGTTCAGGTTCTCGGAGTTGATGGACGGCGTTCGTTCAAAGGGATCCTGGCGGATGTTCACCATGCCGGGCATGTCCGTGGTGACCTTGCCACCGGGCCAGCCCTGCGGTTGTCGGATGAACTGGAACTTGAAATCATCGAGCCGCAGCGCGCCCAGGTGAGGCCCAGCAAAGTAGAGGTACTCGTGGCGATTGGACGGACCTTTGTCCGTCAGCAGGTCCGACTGGTCGTAGCCGTCGAGGTGGTTCTTGTAGGTCCGATCGCCCAGCCTCACGCCCTTCAGCAGCTGCTCGACGATGTTGGGATTGCCGGCGGCGGCGAGCAATGTCGGGAACCAGTCGAGGCTGGAGAACAACCCGTTCTGGACCGTGCCCGGCTTGACCCTGCCCGGCCAGCGGACGATGCAGGGCGCACGGAAGCCGCCCTCGTACGCGGTGCCCTTGGTGCCCTTGAACGGCGTCATGCCGCCGTCCGGCCAGGTGAACACCTCGGCACCGTTGTCGGTGCTGAAGACCAGGATCGTGTTGTCGGCCTCGCCGATATCTTCCACATGCCGCATGATGGCGCCGATGGCATCGTCCATCTGCTTCACGCCGGCCTCCTGCAGGCCGAAGTTGGTCTCGTTGTTCATCATCGCCCTGTACTTCGGGGAGAGGAACGTCCAGACGTGCATGCGCGTGGTGTTGTGCCAGAGGAAGAACGGCTTGCCCTCCTTCCTTGCCCTGTCCATGAAGCGCTTCGAGTTCTCGACCAGCACCTCGTCGAAGGTCGTCATGTCGTACTTGGCCTTGCCGAAACCCTCCCACATGTCCGGCACGTTGGACATGTCCGGGTACGGCGCCAGCGGCCCCTCGTCCTCGATGCGCTGCTTGCCGACCCTGCCCCAGCGGGGCATCACCGTCGGGTCGTCCACGTCGGTCGCGTAGCAACGCACCAGGTTGCGCGGCCCGTACTTCTGAAAGAAGGCAGGATCCCTGGGGAAGGAGTACCAGTAGGGGTCTGACATGGCATCGAGGTGGTATAAATAGCCGAAGAATTCATCGAAGCCGTGCAGCGTCGGCAGGTACTTGTTCAGGTCGCCGAGGT
>JBIOVC010000218.1:0-4319 GCA_044867545.1 Hyphomicrobiaceae bacterium
GGCTCGACCGCCGCGAGCTTGTTCTCCTGCCGGAAGGCATTCGTCATCTCGACGATGGCAATCTCGGTTGTCGGGAGGTCGGGCGTCGTGGCGGGCATGCGGGTTTCTTGCGATGAGGCTGATGGCGGAACTACAGACCGCCGGCGCGAATGCCGGGCATCTCGAGATCCTCGCCAACCCTTGCTGCGGGCCGGCAAGTTTGCAACAGTACACCGTCCATGCTGGAACGCCGAATACGGCGACAGTCCTAAAAGCGAAAGGGAGGAAAGGCAATGAAGCGACACTTGATCGCTGTGGCCGCCGTATGCGCAGCCCTCGCCGTGACCGTGCCGGCCCACGCCCAGCAGGAGCTCAAGTTCGGCCACGTCGGCGAACCGGGGTCCCTGTTCGAGGCGACCGCCAACGAATTTGTCAAGCGCGCCAACGAGAAGCTTGCCGGCAAGTACAAGGTGGTGGCGTTCGGCTCGAGCCAGCTCGGTAGCGACGAGCAGCTCCTGCCGAAGCTGAAGCTCGGGCAGGTCGACTTCGCGCTCCCCTCGACCGTCATGTCGTCGGTATCGCCCAAGTTCGGCGTGTTCGAGATGCCCTACCTGATCAAGGACCGCGAGCACATGAAGAAGGTGCGCGACGCGATCCTCGACAAGGACCTGCAGCCGGCAGCCAAGGAGAAGGGATACCGCATCCTGGCGGTGTGGGAGAACGGCTTCCGCCACATCACCAACAACCTCAGGCCGATCATGAAGCCTGCGGACCTGCAAGGCATGAAGCTGCGCGTCCCGGGCGGCGAGTGGCGGGTCAAGATGTTCCAGGCCTACGGCGCCAACCCGTCGCCGATGAAGTTCTCCGAGGTGTTCACCGCGCTCAAGACCGGCGTGATGGACGCGCAGGAGAACCCGTTCGTCCAGATCTACAGCGCCAAGTTCCAGGAGGTGCAGAAGTATCTGACGCTCACCGGGCACGTCTACACGCCGGCCTACTGCCTGGTCGGCGAGGAGCAGTTCTCCAAGCTGCCGCCGGACGTGCAGAAGACGCTCACCGATGTAGCCCAGGGCATGCAGGACTGGGTCTACAGCCAAGCGGCAAAGGCCGACAACGAGCTGATCGTCAAGCTCAAGGCGCAGATGCAGGTCAACGAGCCCGACAAGGAGGCGTTCGTGGCGGCCAGCAAGGCCATCTACGACGAGTTCTCCACCAAGGTGGCCGGCGCCAAGGAGCTGATCGCCACCGCCCAGAAGCTGCGCTGACAGCAACAATCGGGTGGCGGCGGTCGCAGGCAGGATGGCCGCCCCCAACGACAATCAACCGGTCAGCGGCAGCAATCCACATGCTCGATCGCGCGGCAAGGTACTTCGGGCGCCTGCTCGAGATTTGGCTGATCGCATTGATGATCGGGCTGACCGTCCTCGTCATCGTTGCCGTCATCTTCCGCAAGCTCGGCAACTCGCTGTCCTGGTATGACGAGGTGGCCTCCTTCATGCTGGTCTGGGTCACCTATTACGGCTCGGCGCTTGCGGCGCTCCGGCGCAAGCACATCGGTTTCGACGGGTTCCTGCTCACCCTGCCCGATGCGCCGCGCAAGGCCGCGTTTGCCGTCTCGGAGCTGCTCATCATCGGCTTCTTCGTGCTGTTCACCTGGGGCGGCTGGATCGTGTTCCGGGTCGTCGAGGGCGACGGCCTCGTCAGCCTGCCCTGGGTTCCCCAGCAGATCCCCTACTCCGTCATCCCGATCGGCGGCATCGTCTTCATCCTCGCCGAACTCATGAGCATCCCTCAAGCCTGGCGCGCGATCACGACCGGTACCTCGCTCGAGCACAAGGAGATCGAGCAGGAGATCCGCGCCGCCGAGGAGGGGCCGGCACGATGATCATCGGCCTGATGCTCCTGGCCCTGGTCGCCATGGTCATGATCAACGTGCCGATCGGCATCGCACTGGCGATCGCGGCGACGCTCGGCATCTTCATCGCCGATGGCTGGAACGTGCTCGGCACCATCGCGCTCGACATGTTCTCCGGCGCTTCCAGCTTCTCGCTGATCGCCATCCCGATGTTCATCCTGGCCGGCGCCGTCATGAACGCGACCGGCATCTCGCATCGGCTGATCGCATTCGTCTCGGCGCTCCTCGGCTTCATCCGCGGCGGGCTCGCCATGGTCACCGTCGGCGTCTCGATGTTCTTCGCCGAAATCTCGGGCTCGGCCGTGGCGGACGTCGCCGCCATCGGTTCGATCCTGATCCCGGCCATGAAGAGGAAGGGCTACACGGCGCCGCTGGCGGCAGCAGTCACCTCCTCGGCCGCCTCGCTCGCCATCATCATCCCGCCGTCGATCCCGATGATCCTCTACGGCGTGATGGCGGGGGCCTCGATCGAGCAGCTGTTCGTGGCGGGCTTCGTGCCGGGCGTGATCGGCGGCCTCGGCCTGATGGGCATGTCCTACTACTTCGCCCGCCGCTACAATCTGCCCGTGGAGGAGGCGTTCAACCTCACCCGGCTCCGCGACACGTTCCTCGGCGCCCTGCCGACCTTCCTGCTGCCGATCATCATCCTCGGCGGCATCTTCGGCGGATGGGTGACGGCAACCGAGGCGGCGGGCCTCGCCGTGCTCGCTGCCATCTTCGTCGGCCTCATCTTCCCCGTCTACGACCGCATCGTGAAGGTCGGCGACGCGCGCCCGCGGCTGCATTGGGGCGAGCTCACCAAGAGTATGCTCGAGGGCGGCATGCAGACGGCGGTGGTGATGATCCTGGTCGCGGCCTCCGTGCTGCTCGGCAACTACCTGACGCTGCGCCAGATCCCGCAGGCGCTGGCCGCCGGCATTCTGGATTTGACCTCCAACAAGTATCTGATCCTGCTGCTGCTCAACTTCTTCTTCCTTGTCATTGGCTTCTTCCTGCACTCGGCCGCGGCCATCATCCTGGTAGTGCCGATCGTCATCCCGCTGATCACACAGGTCGGGATCGATCCGGTGCACTTCGGGCTGATCGTGACGCTCAACCTCGCCATCGGCCAGCAGACGCCTCCGGTGGCCTCGGTGCTGATCGTCGCCTGCTCGATCGCCAAGGCCAACATCTGGGACGTGACCAAGGTCAACGTCTATTTCATCGCGGTGCTGCTGGTGGTGCTGCTGCTCTGCACCTACGTGCCGGCGGTGCCGATGACGCTGGTCGACTACCTCTATCCCGCTCGCGTTCGTTAGCCGTTCGCGTCCGGCCGGTGCATCCAGCGGATCAGCAGGCCGGCCGGCAGCACCCAGGCGAGGCCCGCCACGGCATAAAAGGCGACCTCGATCACCTTGCTCTCGCGCACTTGAAGCACGACCGCGACGAGCATCGCCGCCAGCGCATAGGCGAAGATGAAGGCGAGCAGCAGCACCGTGCCGACGAGCTTGCGGGTGCGAATGGTCATTTGGGACGCTCGTGGTTGTGCGATCAGGGCGCATTGCCGGGTTTTGGCGAGGGCCTTAATACATCGGCGCACCAAGAGGATACAGGCTTTCAGCATGGTGGCGACGGCGGAATATCGAGGCGAGCGGGTGAGCGCTCCGACCGCGGTTCGCGTGTGGCTCTATGCCGTCGCCGCGCTGGTGTTCCTGATGGTCGCCGTCGGCGGGGCGACGCGCCTGACCGATTCAGGCCTGTCGATCACCGAGTGGCAGCCGATCCTCGGCGCTATCCCGCCGCTCTCCGATGCGGACTGGCAGGAGGTCTTCGACAAGTACCGGCAGATCCCTGAATACCGGCTCGTCAACAAGGGCATGAGCCTCGACGCGTTCAAGGCGATCTTCTGGTGGGAGTGGGCGCACCGCTTCCTCGGCCGGTTCATTGGCATCGCCTTTAGCGTCCCGCTCGCCTGGTTCTGGATGCGCGGCGAATTGTCGGGGCGCCTCGGCCGGACCTTGCTCGGCGTGTTGGCACTCGGAGGTCTGCAGGGCTTCGTCGGCTGGTACATGGTGCAGTCGGGCCTCGTCGACCGCGTCGACGTCAGCCACTACCGGCTCGCGCTGCACCTGTCGCTCGCCGTGCTGATCTTCGGCGCCCTGCTCATGATCGCCCTGCGCCTCGCGCCGCAAGCGGATGGATCGGATGGCCGCGCGATACCTTCCGCGCAGCGCACCTTCGCCATGGTTCTGCTCGGGCTGGTGCTCCTGCAGGTCGTGCTCGGCGCGTTCGTCGCCGGCCTCAAGGCAGGCCTTGCCTACAACACCTGGCCGCTGATGGACGGCCGCGTGATCCCGCCTGCCATCCTTGCGCTCGAGCCCTGGTATCTCAATCCGCTCGAGAACATCGCGACCGTCCAGTTCAATCACCGGATGCTCGCCTATGC
>JBIOVC010000219.1:0-4487 GCA_044867545.1 Hyphomicrobiaceae bacterium
GGTGAGGCATGGCAAATCGGTCAGCGACGGCACACGTCCGTCACAGACCTTGCGCACTTCGGCCTGGACCCGCGCCCGCGCGTCCGGGTGCTGCGACAGCAGATACCAGGTCCCCCTTCGCCAACGTCCGCGGCGACATCTACCACCTTCAGAACTACAAAGATCCGACCACCGTCGACCTGGGCGACCCGAACAGCGGGGAGCTGGTCTCGGACGAGACCGTGGCCAGGGGCGTCGCCAGCGCCGGCCTGCTCTACTCCTACCCGTTCGTCACCGCCAGCGCGGGCGGCGCACACGTCATCGAGCCGATCGGCCAGATCATCACGCGGCAGAAGAGCGTCGACCAGCGCCGCCTGCCGGACGAGGACGCCCGCAGCCTCGTCTTCGACGACACCAACCTGTTCGATCTCGACAAGAACTCGGGCCTCGACCGCATCGAGACCGGCACCCGCGCCAACTACGGCGTTCAGTACACCTTCCAGTCCAACACCGGTGCCTCGGCCCGCTTGCTCGTCGGCCAGAGCTACCACCTGGACGGCGACAACATCTACGCCAACCCCGGCAACGATGCCGACGGTAATCCCATCTTCTCGCCGGTCAGCGGCCTCCAGACCGATCAGTCCGACTACGTGCTCGGCCTCTACCTATCGCCGGCGCCGATCTTCCGTGCCGTTGCGCAGGCGCGCTTCGACGAGGACGATCTGAGCTTGCGCCGGTCGGACTCCTTCCTGCAGGTCAACTACGGCCCGATCCTGACCCAGCTGACCCACACCTATACCGCCGCCGACCCGGCGGATGTCACTCTTTCCGAGCAGCAGGACGTCCTCGGGCTGGTCGGCCTGCGCATCACCGACCGCTGGAGCATCATGGGGCAGATGCGCTTCGACATCGAGGCTGGCGACCGCATCCAGGACATCCTGCAGCTCCGGTACGCGGACGAGTGCTTCGTGCTGACCGCCAGCTACACCGAGACCTTCATTACCGACGAGGAGCGGGATCTTCAGCCTGACCGCTCGCTGATGCTGCGCTTCGAGCTCAAGTATCTGGGCGATTTCCGCTACCGCACCGACATTCTCGAATACTCGGACCCCAACGGGATACCCCAATAGATACGGCAACGCGCGTGGGCATGGCCGGGACGCTGCCGCTCCGCCGGGGTGCGGGACTAACGATAAGCGGCCTTTCGCCTTGCCGGTGCCATGGTCGCTTGTGAATAAGCTCGACACCCGGGTCCGCCGGCACGCTATGATCGGCCCCCGGGCGAATCGTCCGAGCACTGGGAGAGCGCTGACCAGCGATGGCCGAGCCAGCCAAGCAAGCTGCATCGAGCATCCCCATCCGCCGCGCGGGCCTCGCCGGCGTCGCCCTGCTGCTCGCCGCCGGCACGGCGCTCGCGCAGACGCCGCAGTCGCTGCCGGGCCTTGTCGTGACCGTGCCGCCGCCGTCGCCCGCCGCCTCCCAGCCGCAGCAGCAACCCAAGCCGCAGCCGCCGCCTCCCCGTAAGGAGGCCGCCACCAAGCCGGCCGCCCCCAAGGCCCCGCCGAAGGCCGCCGCCCAGACGCCGCCCGCCAAGTCGGCTGCTCTCGACGAGTCCGCTCCCAAATCCGGCGGCGGGCTATCAATCGCGCTGATCGTCAACGGCGAGCCGATCACCGGATATCAGATCGACCAGCGCGCCCGCCTGCTCGGCATGTCGGCCAACATCGGCGAGCGCGCGCAGGAGAACATGAAGCGCATCGCTCAGTCCGAGAGCACCAACGCGCGCTGGAAGGAGATCGTTCAGGCGACCGTCGCCGCCAACGAGGGTAAGACACGCGAGCAGATCCTCGCCGTCATCGAGCAGAAGAAGCAGGCATTCGGCCAGCAACTCCAGCAGCAGGCCGTCGAGCAGGCGCGTGCCAGCATCGTTCCCGGCCTGAGGAAAACCGCGACCGAGGAGCTGATCGAGGAGCGGTTGAAAGCGCAGGAAGCCAAGCGGGTCGGCACCGCCCCGGACGAAGCTGAGGTCGAGAACATCATCAAGTCGTTCGCCGAACGCAACAAGATGACGCCTCCCCAGTTTGCCGAGCACTTCCAGAAGATGGGGGTCAACATCGATACGCTGAAATCCCGCTTCCGCGCCCAGCTCGGCTGGACCGAGGTGATCCGGCGAAAATTCAGCGTCCAGGTCAACATTGCCCAGCGCGACATCGACCAGGCGCTGTCCGGCTCCACCGCGAGCGGCGAGAAGGTCGAGTTGCAGCTCCACCGGGTCGTGATCCCGATCCCGGCCAAGCTCGACCAGAAGCTGCTGGCCCAGCGGTTCGTGGAAGCCGAGAGCGCCCGCAAGCAGTTCGCCGGCTGCCACACGACCTCGACGGTCGCCTCCAAGCTTTCCTCCGCCCGGTTCGAGAACCTCGGCGTGAAGACCGCCGCGAGCATCGAGGAGCCGACCCGCAGCCTGTTGCTAAATGCCAAGGACGGCGAGATGATCCCGCCCGACATCACGCCGCAGGGCATCGAGCTGCTCGCCGTCTGCAGTCGCAAGACGACCCGTCTGCAGGAGGAGACCCGCACCAAGAAGGAGAACGAGCTGCGTCAGCGCGAGTTCGAGATCCTGGCGCGGCGGCACCTGCGCGACCTGCGGCAGGACGCGATCATCGAGAACCGCTGAAAACCTCCCAGGCAGGCTCTGAGTGCCCCGCGGCCGCAACAACGCACGCTCTCCTTCCGAGCCCCAGGTCCTGGCACTGACGCAAGGCGACCCGGCCGGCATCGGCCTTGATATCGCAATCTCGGCATGGCGGCAGCGCGAAGCCGAGGCCTTGCCGCCCTTCGTCCTCTACGGCGACCCGGAGGCTCTGAGCGCCCGCGCCGCCGCGCTGGGCGCCGCCTTGCCGGTTGCCGGAGTGGAAAGCCCTGGCGAGGCGGCCTCCGCATTCGCTAGCCGCCTGCCCGTGATCCCGATGCCGCTTGCGAGGCCCGCCGTACCCGGACGGTCGGACCCGGCAAACGCCGGCGCCGTGATTGCCTCGATCGAAGCCGCGACCGCATCGGTCCTTCACGGCGAGGCTGGTGCGCTGGTGACGCTGCCGATCACCAAGAGCGTGCTGACAGCGGCTGGTTTCACGCACCCGGGCCATACCGAGTTCCTGGGCGAGCTCGCCGACCGCCGCTATCCCGGGCACGGCCACACGCCGGTGATGATGCTGGTCGCTAAGGGCGAGCTGCGTGTCGTGCCGCTCACGATCCACGTGCCGCTCAAGGCCGTGCCGCCGCTCGTTACTGCCGATCGGATCCTGACGACCGTCCGCATCATGCACGAGGCCCTCGTCAACTCGTTCGGCATTGAGGAGCCGCGGATCGTCGTCGCCGGCCTCAATCCGCACGCGGGCGAGGACGGCACCATGGGCGAGGAGGATCGCGACGTGATCGCTCCGGCCGTCGCCGCGCTACGCAATGAGGGGTTCAGCGTCGAGGGGCCCCTCTCCGCCGACCCGCTCTTCGGCGCCGAGGCCCGCACCCGTTACGACGCAGCGCTTGCCATGTATCACGACCAGGCGCTGATCCCGATCAAGACCATCGCCTTCGACCACGGCGTCAACGCCACGTTGGGGCTCCCCTTCGTGCGCACCTCGCCCGACCACGGCACCGCGCTTGCCATCGCCGGCACCGGCCGCGCGTCCCCCGCAAGTCTGATCGCAGCCATCAAGCTCGCAGCGGCGATGGCCGAGCGGCGCCGGCGCCTCGCCAAATGACCGCTGCCTCCACACCGGAGGACGGCAGGAGCCCCGACGGGCTCCCTCCGCTGCGGCAGGTCATCCGCAGCCACGGCCTGGAAGCGAAGAAGAGCCTCGGTCAGAACTTCATTCTCGACCTCAACCTGACCCGCGCGATCGCCCGCGCCGCCGGCGACATCTCCCATGCGACCGTGGTGGAGGTCGGTCCCGGCCCCGGCGGATTGACGCGCGCGCTGCTGCTCGAAGGGGCCGCGCACGTGATTGCCATCGAGCGCGACGAGCGCTGTCTGCCGGCGCTGGCCGATATCGCCGCGCGCTACCCGGGACGGCTCGAGGTAATTCGCGCCGACGCGCAGAAGAGCGAGTGGCGCAGGATCGTCCGCCCCCGGACGGGCCCGACCAAGATCGTCGCCAATCTCCCCTACGGCGTCGCGAGCCAGCTCCTCGTCGGCTGGCTTGAGACCGAGCCCTGGCCGCCCTGGTACGAGCGCATGGTGCTGATGTTCCAGAAGGAGGTCGCCGAGCGGATCGTCGCCAAGCCCGCCACCAAGGCCTACGGCCGCCTCGCCGTGATCTCGCAATGGCGTACCCGGCCGCGCATCGTCATGACGCTCGGCCCCGAGGCGTTCGTGCCGCCGCCGAAGGTTGCATCCGCGCTCGTCGAGTTCCTGCCGCGCGCCGCGCCCGAGCCGGCGTGCTCGGTGATGACGCTCGGGCGGGTGACCGCGGCAGCCTTCGGCCAGCGGCGCAAGATGCTGCGGTCGAGCC
>JBIOVC010000220.1:0-2533 GCA_044867545.1 Hyphomicrobiaceae bacterium
TCGCCGATCAGCGCGTGCCATTGATCGACCGGGAGCTGGCTGGTGACGATGGTGGAGCGGCGGCCGTAGCGGTCCTCGAGGATCTCCAGGAGGTCGTGGCGGGCCGCGGCGTCGAGCGGCTCGAGGCCCCAGTCGTCGAGGATGAGGAGATCGACGCGACCGAGCGCACGCAGGATGCGGGGATGGCGGCCGTCGCCGCGCGCCAAAGCGAGATCGGTGAACAGCCGCGGGACGCGTTGGTAGAGCACGGAGCGATTGTCGCGGCAGGCCTTGTTGCCGAGCGCCGAGGCGAGCCAGCTCTTGCCAACGCCGGAGGGCCCGCAGATCAGCAGGTTGGCGTGGTCGTCGATCCAGCTGCCTTCGACCAGCATCGTCAGGAGGCTGCGGTCGAGGCCACGCGGGGTGCGATAGTCGATGTCCTCGATGCAGGCTTGCTGGCGCAGCTTGGCGTATTGCAGCCTCTTCGACAGCCGCTTGTCGCGTCGTAGCGATGCTTCACGTTCGAGCAGGAGCGCAAGCCATTCGGCGTGGCCGAGGCTCGCGGCCTCGCCGCCGGCTTCGATGTCGACGAAGGCCTTGGCCATGCCGTGAAGGCCGAGGTCATGGAGCTGATTGAGGGTCGGATGAGTGAGCAAGATACGATCTCCTAGTTGTAGTAGCGCGGCCCGCGGATGTTGGAATGAAGGATCGGCGCGTCGTCCGCGGAGCGCTCGGGTGAAGGACGCCGATCGAGATTGTTGGCGAGGATCGATTTGACCGAGCCGTAGGTGCGCGCGCCGATGTCGATCGCTCGCATGGCGGCGGCATCGAGCCGCTCGTGGCCGTAGGATCGGGCGAGCCGGATGATGCCGAGACAGGCGCGGAAGCCCTGTTCCGGATGCGAGCGCTCATCGAGGATCAGGTTGCACAGCGCCGCGGTGGCCGGCCCGATCGTGGCGGCATCCTTGCGGATACGCTCAATGGTCCAGCCGGCGTAGCGCCGATGACTGGATGCCATGTGTTCCGGCACGGTCGTGTGCTTGTGGTTGCCGCTCATGCGCTGATGCGCGGCGATCCGCTCACCCTTGTGGAAAATCTCGACGGTGCGGGCGGTGAAGCGCACCTCGACCTCGGCGCGGACGAAGCGATGCGGGACGCTGTAATAATGCGCCTCGACCTCGACGTGATAGTCGATGCTGACCCGGCAGATCCGCCACTCGGCGAAGACGTAAGGGCTTTCCGGCAAGACCTTGAGCGCCGGTCGGTCGATCTCCTCCAATAGCTTACGGCGGGTCACGCCGAGCCGCCGGATCGGCCGCTCCTCGTTGAGCCGGGTGAGCAACTCGGCGATCGCCGCGTTGACCTCGGCGAGGCTGCGGAAGGTGCGGTGGCGCAGTCGCCCGAGCAGCCAGCGCTCGACCATGAGGACCGCCTGCTCGACCTTCGCCTTGTCCCGTGGCCGTCGTGGCCTGGCCGGCAGAATGGCGGTGCCGTAATGCGCCGCCATGTCGGCGTAGCTGCGGTTGATCTGCGGATCGTAGAGGCAGGCCTTGATCACCGCGACCTTGGTGTTGTCCGGCACCAGCAGCGCCGGCACGCCGCCGATCGCCTCGAAGGCGCCGGCGTGGCCGCTGATCCAGTCGGCGAGCCCCTGCGTCCAAGTCGCCTGCGCGTAGGTGAAGCTCGATGCACCGAGCACCGCGACGAAGATCTGCGCGGCGCGCCGTTCGCCGGAGAGCCGGTCGATCACCACCGGCACGCCGTCACCCGCATAATCGACGAACAGCTTGTCGCCGGCTGCATGCGACTGGCGCATTGTCACCGACAGGCGACCTTCCCAGGCGCGGTACAGCTCACAGAACCGCGAATAGCGATACCCGCCGGGTTCGCCCGCGATGTATTCCTCCCACACGATCGACAGCGTCACGTGTTTGCGCTTGAGCTCGCGATGCACCGCCGCCCAGTCCGGCTCGGCGAGACGCCGCTGGCCCTGCCGGCTGCCGCTGCCGGCCTTTGCGAACAGCCGGGCTTCCAGCACCGTGTCGGTGACGTCATCGGACAACGGCCAGGTCAGCCCCGATGCCTCGAACCGGCGTATCGTCAGCCGCACCGTCGAGGGCGCCGCCCCGACCCGTCGGGCTATCTCGCGGCTCGGCATCCCGGCCGACTTCAATCTCATCACATCGCGCACGTGGCGCATCGCAAGCCTCTCCGTCGGCATCCAGGTCCCCCTTCACAAAGCCGAAAGGCGGGACCGTATCGGAGCCAGAAGAGGCCTCGTCACCCCGGGCGACATCATCCCGGAATGGTGGGCGAGATCATCTCGGAATGGCGGGCGACATCAAATCGGAACGGTGGGCGAGATCACTCCGGAATGGTGGGCGACATCGAGCGGAATCAGCATGCCGAACCTGAGATTGGGGAGGTGACGGCGGCTGCACAAACACTTGGTCAGCGGATTCAAGTCCTGAGCGCCAGCGGCGACGCTGCCATCGAGACCGCCTTCGGGGGCTCTTCATCAGTCCCAATGCTTTCTTCACCAACCGCCGAGAGC
>JBIOVC010000221.1:0-3115 GCA_044867545.1 Hyphomicrobiaceae bacterium
TCGGCGTCAACAAGTACCGTTCGGACAACGAGGCTCAGATCGAGCTGCTCAAGGTCGACAACAACGCGGTGCGCGGGCGGCAGCTCGCGAAGCTCGAGCGGCTGAAGGCGGAGCGGGACGAGGCGGCAGTGAAGGCCGCGCTCGAGGCGCTCACCGAAGGGGCGCGTGGGTCGGCAAATCTGCTCGAGCTCAGTGTGAGGGCCGCCCGCGCCAAGGCCACTGTCGGGGAGATCTCGGCGGCGATGGAGAAGGTCTTCGGGCGCCACGTTGCGGATACCCGCGCGATATCAGGCGTTTACCGGTCGGAGGCCGGAGGCATGAGCGAGACGCAGCGCGTGGTACGGCTGGCGGCCGAGTTCGAGGAGAACGACGGGCGCCGCCCGCGAATCCTGGTGGCCAAGCTCGGGCAGGACGGCCATGACCGTGGACAGAAGGTGATTGCGACCGCGTTCGCCGACCTCGGCTTCGACGTCGACATCGGACCGCTGTTTGCCACGCCGCAGGAAGTGGCGCGGCAGGCGATCGAGAACGACGTGCACGTCGTCGGCATATCGACGCTGGCGGGGAGCCATCTGACGCTGGTTCCCGAGCTGCAGGCCGCGCTCGCCAAGGAGGGACGCGCCGACATCATGATCGTGGTCGGCGGCGTGATCCCGCCGGCCGACCACGATGCGCTGATCGCCGCCGGCGCAACCGCCGTGTTCGGCCCGGGACCGAACATCCCCCGATCGGCGACTGAGCTGATCGAGAAGCTCAACGCCAAGCTCGGCTACACGCCCCGGCGCGCGGCGGAGTGAACTGCGGCCGGCCGCTGGCGTTGCCGGTGGACGTGGTCTCCAACCGACGATCTGCGCGGATCGGGCAGCCCGGCGGCGCGTGCGTGCAACAGTCGCTCGACAATCTCCCATCTGCCATCAAAACGACCGCGTTTCGGCTCGCGCTCGCCACCCGACTTCTGATAACGACCACGCCCGTTGTCTGAGCGACAGGGACGCCAGAGTGCGCGTTCGGCCCTGTATCGCCCGATCCTTCGCATGCGTAGTCGGCTGGCAACCTCGACTTAACACATCGGACTGCAAAGAAAGGTTCAGTCAAGGTGAAGCCACTAGCGAACTCGAGCGTTTCAAACGTAGCGATCGGGAGCGCGGCGTCCGGCAGCGAGGCATCAATGCAGATCGAGACTGAAAAGACATATACGCCAGAGCAGGACGCTGCGCCGGCACCCGCCCTCCTCCGCGGAGGCGTGCTGTTCCTCTTCGGTCATATTCTATTCATCGGCCTCGGAATGCTGGCCTATTTCGCGAGCTGAAGCCGCGACATCCGGATCCCGAGCTGACGCGACGCGCGCTCAGCAATAGTCCCAATAGCCTGTCCTATATGCCCGATCGGCCCAATACCAGCAGAGGTCCGGCCGAGGCGGCGGTGGAACTGTGCCCGCAATGGCAGCGGCGACGATCGTCCCGAGAGCCACGCCGGCAATGATGCTGCCGTAGTGGGGGCGGCGGACCCAGGTGCGGTAGGGCCGCACGACGATGACACGTGGGGGGCCTCGCCTGTCCACCAACTCCACGTCGTCCGGCATGGCGGGAACGGCGGCCGGCGGCCCGGCCGGGCGATAGACCGCGGCTTGGCTGCCGGCTGCGCTCGAAGCGAGAATGGCGATGCCCAGAATGGCGGCTCCAGCCAGGTTTTTCGACATGCGGAACTCCTCTCCTAAGCCGAATACCGGCTTCTACAATCATTGAAATTTGTCGAAGTTGGGAGACACCGCTTCTGCGGCACGCCAATCCGGATGGCTGCCCTTCGTCGGGGTCCGTTCCGCCCGCTCCGGCCGTTCTGCGGTCAATCCTCTTGCACTCGGGAACGATTGCCTGCTCACTGTCGGAGGGACAGGAGGGAGGAGGCATGGCCAACGCAAAGATCTTCGTGTTTGCGCCCGAACGGGTGGGCAAGATCGGTGACACGCTCGACAGGCTGGCCGGCGCCGGCTGCGAGATCGTCCAGGGAGCGGCCTCCTGGCAGACTCCGCAGGGCAACAGCGAGGCCGAGATGACGGCAATGGCCGTCGGCGCCGACGCGCTGATGGGAACGTCGATCCGTTCGAGCCCGATCACGCGCCGGATCATGGAGGCTTCCGACAAGCTCAGGATCGTCGCCAAGTACTCGATCGGTGTCGACGACGTGGATGTCGAGGCAGCGACCGCGCTCGGCATCATCGTCACCCACAGCCCGACGGAGGCCAACTGGGGCGGGGTGGCGGAAGGCACGATGACGATGATTCTCACGCTCCTGAAGAAGGTGCGGGAGCGCGATCGGACGATGAAGGAGGGCGGGTGGCGGGATGCCGCGCTGCAGGGCACCTATCTCGGGAGCCGTCTCCAGGATGGCTTCCAAGGCGTCACCATCGGCATCGTCGGGCTCGGTCGTATTGGCCGGCGGCTAGCCGAGCTGCTGCAGCCCTGGCGCGTCCGCATTCTCGCCTGCGACCCCTACGTCGAACGCGCCCGTTTCACGCTGCACAATGTCATCGAGTGCGACCTCGATACCCTGCTCGCGCAGTCCGATGTCGTCACGCTCCATGTCACGCTGACGGACCGGTCGCGCCGGCTGATCAACGCGAAGTCGCTCGCCCGGATGAAGCGCAGCGCCGTCCTGATCAACACGTCGCGGGGCGCGGTGGTGGAGGAGGCGGCGCTGATCGAGGCGCTGAAGAACGAGACGATCGCCGGCGCGGCGCTCGACGTCTTCGAGGTGGAGCCGCTCGCCAAGAGCTCGCCGCTGCGGCAGCTCGGCGACAAGGTGCTGCTGTCGGCGCACATGGTGACCTCGAACCTGGCGAGCGGAATCAAGCCGGGCGCCCTCATGGCGGCACGGTGCGTGGAAGCGGCGCTCAAGGGCGATATCCCCGACAACGTCATCAACCCGGAGGTGCTCCCGCGCTGGCAGCAGCGGTTCATCCGCAAGGCATTGATCGGTTAGACTGGCGTTAGGACCCCGCCCTCGCCTAACCTGGGCGGGGTGGCAACTGCGCATTCGCTTTCGTCCCACTGTCACAGATACCGACCAAAATGGAGCGAGCCATGCAAGTGCTGGGAACCTCATCCATGTTGGAGTA
>JBIOVC010000222.1:0-3323 GCA_044867545.1 Hyphomicrobiaceae bacterium
ACAGCGCAGTGATCAGCGTCGTCAGGCTGGCGCGTTCCTTGTCGACGGCGAGCGACTTCGCGACGGTGATGCGCTTCTCCGCGAGGAGTTCATCCTGCAGCTGGCGCAGCAGCAGCGTCTTGCCGGAGCCGACCAGACCGGTGAAGGCGATCAGGTTGCCGGAATGGATGGCGCTGCGCAGGTTCTTCAGGAACTGCCGGTGATAGGACGTCTCGTAATAGCCTGCCGCGTGCAGGTCGCGGGTGAAGCCGAAATGCTCGAGGACCTCGCTCAGCATCCTGTCTTCCTCTCCGGCCGCAGCCGGGCCATGACCCGGTCGATCACCGCCCGGCGCTCAAGTGTCTCGGCGACGACCGCATCGATGAAGGCGCGCTCCGCCTCGGGGAGCCGGGCGAGCGGCATCCCGAGAACCGCAGCAATCGCCAGCTTGGCGGTAATGCGGCTGGAGAAGATGAACTCGCGAAATGGGTCGGGATCGACGAAGGCCCGGCGCGGCGGCGCCGGCACAGGTTCGGGCGCAAAGGCTGGGCAGCCATCCAACACCGCCCGGGGCACCTGCAACGCTGCGGCGAGGGCGGCGACTCGATCGGCGCGCTGCTCGCGTCGCCCTTTGCGGTGCTGGCGGTAGCGATACAGTGGAATCGGGCCGCCGACCGGATGGTAGGGTGTAAATCGGCGTGGAATAGTTGACCGGCTTGGGGGCGGATCGGCGTCGAAATGTTGACCACCCCTGCTGACGCCATCGTGCTGCCTTCGGTTGCAACGGAGGTGGCAGAGCCGGGGATGATGACGGTGGAGACGATCGGGCGGATACGCCGGGAACATTTCGTCAAGGGCAAAGGGATTCGGCGGATCGCCGGGGACCTGAAGGTTTCGCGGCAAACGGTGCGGAAGGCGATTGCGGCCGGCGGTAGCGAGCATCGGTATCGGCGGGAGACGCATCAGTGGTTGCCGCGGCTCGGAGCCTTCGTGGCGCGGCTGGAAGAGTTGCTGACGGCAAACGCCGAGCGGTCCCGCCGCGAGCGGCTGACCTGGAGGCGTGTCTTCGAGGTCTTGCGATCAGAGGGATATGCGGGTGGCTACGACAGTGTCCGCCGCTATGCCCGGCGCTGGGCGGAGCGGCAGGCGTCGATGCCGGCGGCGGTATTCGTGCCGCTGTGGTTTGCCCCGGGCGAGGCCTATCAGTTCGATTTCAGCCACGAGGTCGTCGTCCTGGGCGGGGTGACGACAACGGTGAAGGTGGCCCACCTCCGCCTGTGCCACAGCCGGATGCGGCTGGTGGTCGCCTACCCGCGCGAGACCCAGGAGATGGTTTTCGACGCGCACGACCGGGCATTCCGGCTGTTTGGCGGCGCCTGCCGACGCGGCATCTACGACAACATGTCGACGGCGGTGGAGACCGTCTTCATCGGCAAGAAGCGGCAATTCAACCGCCGCTTCCTGCAGATGTGTTCGCATTATCTGGTGGAGCCGACCGCCTGCACGCCGGCGGCGGGCTGGGAGAAGGGCCAGGTCGAGAACCAGGTCGGCAACACTCGCGAGCAGCTCTTCACCCCGAGGCTTCGGTTCCAGAGCCTGCCGGAGCTGAACGGCTGGCTCACCGACCGCTGTATCGCCGATGCCAAGACGACCACCCATCCCGAGATCAAGGAGCGGACGATCTGGGAGGTATTCGAGGCCGAGCGTCGGGCGCTGATCGGCTATCCAGGGCCGTTCGACGGCTTCCACGAGACCGAGGTGAGCGTCTCCAAGACCAGCCTGGTCCGCTTCGACCGCAATCGCTACAGCGTGGCGAATAAGGCGGTTGGGCAGACGGTACAGGTGCATGCCTACGCCGACCGCATCCTGATCCGGCTGGGCGGCGAGGTCGTGGCCGAGCACCCGCGGCAGTTCGGCCGCGACCATGTGATCTACAATCCCTGGCACTATCTGCCGGTGCTCACGCGCAAGCCCGGGGCACTGCGCAACGGCGCACCGTTCCGGGACTGGGAGCTGCCCCCGGGCCTGGACCAACTGCGCCGGCGGCTCGCCAGCCGCGACGACGGTGGCAGGCACTTCGTCGATGTCCTGGCGGCGGTCCTGGATGACGGGCTGGAGGCGGTGGAGGCGGCCTGTGCCGAAGCGGTGGCAGCCGACCTTTCCAGCCGTGACGTCGTCCTCAACATCTTGGCACGACGGCGGACGCCACCGCCGCCGGCGCCGATCGCCACCCCGGCGGCATTACGGCTGACCGTCGAGCCGGCCGCCGACTGCGCCCGTTACGACGCGCTGCGACCGATGCCGGCCGGGGGAGAGTCGCATGCAGCGGCATGAGCTGCTGCAGTTGATGGCGACGCTCCAGCTCTCCGGGATGCGCGCCGCCTTCGACGAGATCGTTGCCGACGGCCTCCGGCGCCAGCACGCGTTCGATCAGATGCTCGGTGCCCTGTTGCAGGCCGAGGTGGCCGAGAAGCGGGCGCGATCGATCCGCTACCAGATGGGCGCCGCCCGACTGCCGCTGGCCAAGACCGTGGAGGACTTCCGCTTCGCCGGCACGCCGATCAACGAGGCGTTGGTCCGTGACCTTCATGCCGGCGGCTTCCTCGCGAGCCAGCGCAATGCCGTATTCGTCGGCGGAACCGGTAGCGGAAAAACGCATCTATCGCTGGCGATCGTCGCCAACTGCATCCGCAACGGTGCCCGCGGCCGGTTCTTCACCGCCATCGATCTGGCCAACCGGCTCGAGGCGGAGAGCCGCGCCGGCAAGGCCGGCGCCCTGGCCAGCCAACTCGCTCGTGTCGACCTGGTGGTGCTCGATGAACTCGGCTACCTGCCGTTCCCGCAGAGCGGCGGCCAGCTCCTATTCCACCTGATCAGCCGGCTTTACGAGCGTACCTCGATTATCGTCACCACCAACCTTGCCTTCGCCGACTGGCCGAGCATTTTCGGCGACGCCAAGATGACGACCGCCCTGCTCGACCGGCTCACCCACCATTGCGACATCATCGAGACCGGCAACGACAGCTGGCGCTTCAAGAATCGCAGCTGATCCCCCCGCTTACCCAGGTGGGCACACAAGCACCTCCCGCGCACCGCTCCGCCAGCGCGCCTTGATCCGCGCGGCGCGACGCGCGGGCCCCTCCTATGTGCTACCTGGACAAGCCGCTACTTCCTCAACCTGAGGGGTGGTCAACATTTGGACGCCGATCCCGGTCAACATTTGGACGCCGATTGACACTCACACCGGCAGGCCTGCGACGAGCATCTGCTCGGTCAGTTCGCGCGTGCGCGCCGGGGCGAGCTGGCCCTGCAGGAACAAGCGGACCTCGGCAGGCTTGGCACGG
>JBIOVC010000223.1:0-2198 GCA_044867545.1 Hyphomicrobiaceae bacterium
CGCGCGCAGTACCTGAGGGTGATCACCTCGGAGCTTCAGCGCGTCGCGTCTCACCTGCTGTGGCTGGGCACGTGGTGCCTCGATATGGGCGGGGCGCTCGGCGGCGGCGCGACGATCTTTCTCTACTGCATCCGCGAACGCGAGCTCATTCTCGACCTGTTCGAGTCGCTCGTCGGGGCGAGGCTGCTCTATGGCTTCTACCAGGTGGGCGGCGTCCGCTACGATGTGCCGCCCGGCTGGGCAGCAAAGTGCCGTGAGACGGTGGATCTCATCGACCAGCGCATCAGCGAGTACGAGCGCATGCTCGAGGACAATCCTTTCTTCCTGGTTCGCACGCAGGGCGTAGGCGTGATCTCGCGCGAGCTCGCACAGGAGGTAGGCATTGCAGGGCCGCTGCTGCGTGGCTCTGGCGTCGCCTACGACATCCGGCGCGGCGAGCCATATTCCTCGTACGAGGACTTCGACTTCCGCGTGCCGGTGGAGACGTCAGGCGATTGTTACGCCCGCTACCGCGTGCGGATGGCGGAATTCCGCGAATCGCTGAAGATCGTGCGCCAGGCACTCGATCGGCTGCCGGAGGGACCGATTTCGTCGCGGCCGGGACTCAAGTCGGTGGCGCAGACCCGCATTCCGAAGGGCGAAGCCTATGCACGTGTCGAAGGCGCCCGCGGCGAGGTCGGCTGTTATCTCATCGCCGACGGCAGCGCCAAGCCATACCGCATGAAATGGCGCGGCGCGTCGTTCTCGAACCTCGCGGTCCTGCCGCACATCATTCCCGGACACAAGGTGGCGGATGTCGTCGCGATCATGGGGTCCGTGGATCCGGTCTTCGGCGAGGTCGATCGATGAAACGCAACCACGAAGTCACGAAGGCACGAGGAAGTTTTTGTATCTCCGTGTCTCTGGGTCTCCGCCCTTCGACTGGCGCTCAGGGCGCCCCGAGCATCGTCGAGGGGCGTGGCCCGTGGGGATTACTCGAGCATGACTGAGTGGCTCACTCTGCTCATCGGCCCGTTCATCGTCATGAACGCCATCCTTGGCATCGTGACGTATGTCACGCTGCTCGAGCGCAAGTTTGCCGCACGTATGCAGTCGCGTATCGGCCCGTACCGCGTGGGGCCGCACGGCCTTCTGCAGCCGATCGCCGACGCCATCAAGCTGATGATGAAGGAGGATGTGGTCCCCTCGGCCGCCGATCGCACCGTTTACAACCTGGCGCCGATCGTCTTCGTGCTGCCGTGCATGTTCATCTTCGCCACCATTCCGTTTGCGCCCGGTTTGGGCGTTGCCGATCTGAACATCGGCATTCTGTTCTTTCTCGCCATCTCGGCGATGGAGATCGTCGGCTTGTTCATGGCCGGATGGGGGTCGAACAACAAGTACGCGCTCCTGTCCGCCATGCGGGCGGTCAATCAGGTCATCTCATACGATCTGCCGTTCATCTTCGCCGCGCTCGTACCGGTGCTTTTGGCCGGATCGCTGAAGCTGTCGGACATTGCCGCCGCACAAAGCGGCCTGTGGTTCGTCTTCTATCCGGTTATCGGACAACTGGCGTTCATCGCCTTCATCGTGTCGACCGTCGCGGCGGAAAATCGCGCGCCATTCGACATTCTCGAAGCCGAGTCGGAACTGGTTGCGGGGTTCCGCGTCGAGTACTCGGGGATGAAGTTCGCGCTGATCCAGCTTGGCGAGTACGCTCACGTGATCGGCGCCTCGTTTCTGGGCGCGCTGCTGTTTCTCGGCGCGTGGTCGGGACCAGGTCCGGAGTGGCTCGGCCCGGTGTGGTTCCTGGTGAAGGCGATGCTCGTATTCCTGCTCGTCACCTGGGTCAGGTGGAGCTTCGTGCGCATCCGCGTCGATCAGATCCTGGCGCTGTCGTGGAAAGCGCTTCTGCCGTCGACGTTGCTGCTGCTCATTGCCACAGCGCTGGTCGTGGTGTGGAGGAGCAATGCCTGAGCGTGTTGCAACGAATCCCACCGACGTCGGCGTCATCGTGCGCGCTGTGCTTGGCGCCATGCGCATGACGCTGCGCAATCTGCTTCGGAAGCCTGTCACCGTCCACTATCCGGATAAGCAGCGCAGCTATCCCGATCGCTACCGGGGCCTTCTCGCACTTGTGTACGAGAAGGATACCGGCGAAGAAGCGTGCATCGGCTGCCGGCTGTGCGAGTACGTCTGCCCGCCCGCCGTCATCAAGG
>JBIOVC010000224.1:0-3306 GCA_044867545.1 Hyphomicrobiaceae bacterium
CCGAAAACGCCGCGCCATCCGAACAGATCGCCGATCACGCCGGCGAGCGAGGAGCCGATGAGGTTGCCGGTGAGCGCGATCCCGAGCAGCCGGCCGATCGCCACCTGCCGGTCCTTGACCGGCACGAGATCCCCGACGAGCGCCATCGCCATTGGGAACACCCCGCCCGCTACCAGCCCCGCTACGATGCGCATCGCAACAAGCAACGAAAAGCTCGTCGCAACCGCGCAGACCAGAGCCGCCAGCGCCACGACGAGCGCACACACGTTCATCAGCCTGGTCTTGCCGAAGAAGTCGCCGGAGAGGCCCAGCACCGGCTGCACCAGTGCGTAGGGAAACGCGAATACGCTCGACAGCAACGCGGCAGTGCTCACGTCGATGGCGAGATCCTCCGCGATCATCGGGATCACGGGATCGACCGCGCGCGTGAACAGGGTTTGCGCGAAGACGACGAGGGCGACGATTTTGAGGACAGGCGGGATGGCGGGTGCTCGCTAGTGATCTTGCAGTCTATCCGATGATCGCGTGCGGCACGAATCGAGACGTGTTCTTGGTGATCGGGCTCGCATCCTCGCGCACCGACAGGCCGCAGGGCACGCCGGCGGCGATCCACGAGCCCAGCACGACATAGCTGTCGCCGAACTGCGGCAATGGCGCGATGCCCTGGCGGACGAATCCTTCCGCGCCGTACGGCCCGCCGTCGGAATCGATCGCCTCGCCGCCGACGACGAGCTCGACATTGGCACCTTCGCGCGAATAGAGCGGCTTTCTGACGTAGGACGAGCCCAGGGTCGCGGCCCCTTCGTCGTCGTCGAAATAGGCCGGCAACAGATTTGGATGGCGCGGAAACATGGACCACAACAATGGCAGGATGCCCTTGGTCGACAGGATCGCCTTCCACGGCGGCTCGACCCATTGCGTCGACGCGCCCGGCAACGATGTGCCGAAGGCTTCGCGCAGCATCCATTCCCAGGGATAGAGCTTGAAGGCGAGCTCGATCGGCTTGCCTTGCCGGTCGATGAACGCGCCCTTCGGCGTCTTGCCGATGTCCGCCATGGACAGCACGGCGGTATCAAGTCCGGCCTGGTGTGCGCATTCCCTGATGTAGGAGACGGTCCCCAGGTCCTCCTGATTGTCAGTCATGCAGGCCAGATGCAGTTCGCGGCCGCTGCCGAACGTGCGCCACCCCTCGATCAGCCGTTCGTGCAGCGAATTGTACTGGTCGGCGTCGCGGGGAACGATCTGCCGCTCAATCGCCTGCTCGAGCCACATCCATTGGAACACGGCGGTCTCGAACACCGCCGTCGGCGTGTCAGCATTGTATTCCAGGAGCTTCGCAGGACCATGGCCGTCGTAGCAGAAGTCGAAGCGGCCATAGAGGCTGGCGTCGCCGCGCTTCAGGCTGGCCGCGATCCAGTTCCAGAACCGCTCGGGAATATGCAGTGCCCGCAATATGCGTTCGTCGGCGATGGCGCGCGCCACCAGCTCGCCGCACATCCTGTCGAGCTCGGCAGTCGCCGCTTCAAGGTCCTCCTCGATCTCTTTCAAGGTGAAGGCATAATAGGCCCGCTCGTCCCAATAGCGTTCGCCGTCGATGGTATGGAACTGGAAACCGACATGCTCGGCGGTCTCGCGCCAGTCGGCACGCTCGTCGCATGGGATGCGCTGCATCTTGGACCGATCAGCCGCCGGAAGAATGCGAGGCGCCGGTCGATCCGAAGCCCCCATGCGATGTGCCGGCGCTGCCGGGGTGCGCCGACGAGTCCGACGAGCCGGAGCTCGAGACCGACGAATGCGATGACGACCCGCCGCTCGATGAGGAGGACGACGAGCGGCCTGACGAGCACGGATCGCCCGGGGATTGAGCCGCGGACATTCCGCCGGAGGGTTGTGCGGCGCAATCATTGCGCGGCATCATCGCATAGCCGCCGGCGCCGACGGCGGCGACGCCCATGAGCAACAGTGCGACCTGTGGGGTGCGCTTCATGACCACCTCACAGCGTCATCGATGCGGCGCTGAGCACACCGGCCGCGAGCGACGCCAGCCCCAGCCAGATCGCCGGCGCGATCTCGCCGGCCGCGATCCGCTTCGACAGGTCGGGGACGGGGATGCGTGCGACGTAGAACACGATGACCTGCACGACGAGCGCGATCAGGCTCCAAATCACACAGTCCACGATATTGGCGGCGTGCGCGATCGCACTCGCGACCGGGAGCGAGAAGCCGAGCAAGCTCAACCCGAGCGAGATCGCCGCGCCGGGAACGTTGTTGCGGATGAGTTCAAACTCATCGTGCGGCGTCATCCGCGTGTAGAGATAGAGGTATCCGACCACGACCATGACCGAGACGCAGAAGTAGGCGAGAAATGCCGGCACTCCGGCCAGTGTAGCGAACATGGTCCCTCCCTCTGCCCCCGCACTTCGGCGATCTAACATGCCCTCTTGGCAAGGGCATCGAAATCCTTGAGGTGCCGGAGCAGGCCTTCCATTGCCTTGAGTGGCACCATGTTGGGTCCGTCGGACGGCGCCCGGTCGGGATCCTGGTGGGTCTCTATGAAGACGCCGGCGACTCCCACGGCAACCGCCGCCCGCGCCAGCACCGGCACGAACTCCCGCTCGCCGCCCGAGGAGGTGCCCTGCCCGCCCGGCTGCTGTACCGAGTGCGTGGCATCGAAGATGACGGGCGCGCCGGTGGTACGGGCGAGGATCGGCAGCGCGCGCATGTCGGACACGAGCGTGTTGTATCCGAAGGACGCCCCGCGCTCGGTCACCAGGACATCGGCATTGCCCGCGCCGGTTACCTTGGCAACCACATTCGCCATGTCCCAGGGCGCCAGGAACTGGCCTTTCTTGACGTTGACCACGCGGCCGGTCGCGGCCGCGGCCAGGAGCAGATCGGTTTGACGGCACAGGAAGGCCGGAATCTGCAGCACGTCCACCGCCTCGGCCACGCGCGCGCATTGTTGTGCTTCGTGCACGTCGGTGAGAATGGGCACACCGACCTTTTCGCGCACCTCGGCCAAAATCGGCAAGGCGCCGTCGATCCCGATGCCGCGGCTGCTCTTCGCGCTGGTGCGGTTGGCCTTGTCGAAGGAGGTCTTGTAGACGAGGCCGATCCCGACCTTTCCGGCGATCTCCTTGAGCGCCGAAGCCATTTCGAGCGCGTGGTCGCGGCTCTCGAGCGCGCAAGGCCCCGCGATCAGCGCAAGCGGCAACGCATTGCCGAAACGCACCTGGCCGACGGCAACGACAGGATTGGGAGGGGGCTCGACGATCTTGTTCATGGCAGGCGGACCATGCTCCGGCC
>JBIOVC010000225.1:0-4063 GCA_044867545.1 Hyphomicrobiaceae bacterium
ATCGAGCTCTTGATGACCCAGCCGGTGTCGCCCTGGGAGGCGATCCTCGGCAAGTTCGCCGCTGCCTGGGCGTTCATCGGCCTCGCCCTGATCCTCACCTTCCCGATGTGGTTTACCGTCAACATCCTGGGGCGGCCCGACAACGGCGTCATCGTCGCGAGCTACCTCGGCAGCTTCCTGATGGCCGGGGCCTACCTCGCCGTGGCCTCCTGCATCTCGGCGCTCACCAAGAACCAGGTGATCGCGTTCGTGGTGGCGTCCGCCGTATGCTTCCTGCTCGTCATGAGCGGCCTGGAAATGGTGCAGAACTTCTTCCGCGCCTGGGCACCCGCGCAGTTGATCTCGGCCATCGCCTCGCTGAGCTTCCTCGCCCACTTCGACAGCATCACCAAGGGCCTGCTCGATCTGCCGGCCGTCGTCTTCTACGTCTCGCTGATCGTGTTCGCCCTGTTTGCCAACAGGGTCATCATCGATCTGCGCAAGGCCGCCTGAAGGGTCGCGTATCATGACTGAAGCCAAGCAACACAAGCCTGCAGCAGCGCCTGGCGCGGTGGATCGGGCGGCGGCGATGGCCGGCCGCATCAACCGCCATCACCTGGCCTGGGGCGCCCTGGCGCTCGGCGCCATCATCCTGCTCGCCGTCAACCTGATCGCCTCCAGCGCGCTGCGCGACGCCAGGCTCGATCTCACCAAGGAGCGCCTCTACACGATCTCGGAGGGCACGCGCAAAGCGCTGCGCTCGATCGACGAGCCGATCGACGTGCGCGTCTACTTCTCCAAGAAGCTTGGCGAGGCGGCACCAAGCTACGGCAAGATGTTCGAGCGCGTGCGCAACCTGCTCGACCAGTACAGCGGCATCGCTCGCGGCAAGCTGCAGATCACCTTCCTCGATCCCGAACCGTTCTCGGATGCCGAGGACGGCGCCGTCGCCGCGGGCCTGAAGGGCATTCGCCTCAACCAGGAAGGCGAGATGGGCTACTTCGGCATCGTCGGCACCAACTCCACCGACACCGAGTCGAACCTGCCCTTCATATCCACCGATCGCGAGCGCTTCCTCGAGTATGACGTCACCAAGCTGATCGTCACGCTGGCCAACCAGACCAAGAGCGGCATCGGCCTCATCGCCGGCATCCCGATCGAGGGCAACCCCGGCCATCCAATGCTTGGCCGGCCTCCGCAGCCGGGCATTCTGATGCTCGACCACATTCGCGAGTTCTTCCAGGTCAAGACCATTGCCAAGGATGCCAAGGAGATCCCTTCCGACATCGGCGTCCTGATGGTCGTACAGCCCGAGGGCCTCTCGGCCGATCTCACTTACGCCATCGACCAGTTCGCGCTGTCGGGCGGCAAGGTTCTGGCCTTTGTCGACCCCGTGTCGGAGATGGGCCGCCAGGGTGGCAACCCCATGATGATGATGATGCAGGGCCCGCCTGACCTTGCCGAGTTCGACAAGCTGCTCAAGGCCTGGGGCGTCGCCTTCGACACCAGCAAGGTCGCGGGCGACATCTCGCGCGCCAGGCGGGTACAGTTCGGCAGCGGTCCGCGCTCCAGCGTGACCGAGTACGTGCTATGGCTCGGACTCGACAAGCGCAATCTCGACGAGCGCGACGTGCTAACGGGCGGCGTCGAGCGTCTCAACTTCGCCAGCGCCGGGTTCCTCGACAAGGCACCCGATGCGACCACGCAGTTCACCCCCATCATCAAGACTACCGGCGACGCCATGGCCATTCCCGCCGAGAGCGTCAGCATGATGCCCGACGCGGTCGCCCTGCTGCGCAACTACAAGCGGGGCGGCAAGGCGCTGGTGGTCGGCGCGCGCGTCTCAGGCGAAGCCAAGAGCGCTTTTCCCGATGGCTTGCCGGCTTCGCCGGCGCCCGAGGCCAAGGCCGACGCTGGCAAGGACAAGGCTCCTGCCGACAAAGCTGCCACGCCCAAGGGCAAGAACGACAAAGGCGCAGTCAAGGCCGCCAACAACAAGGAATCGGCCGCTCCCGAGGTGAAGAAGGCGGAGACGCCGCCTGCCCCCTCGCCCAAGCACATCGCATCGGGAAAGATCAACGTCGTCGTGGTCGCCGACACCGACTTCCTCAACGATCAGTTCTGGGTCGAGGTGCGGGAGTTCCTGGGCCAGCAGGTGGCGGTCCCCAACTCGCACAACGGCGCTTTCGTCCTCGGCGCGTTGGAGAACCTGTCGGGGTCCGATGCGCTGATCTCCCTGCGCGGTCGCGGCATCAGCGACCGACCCTTCGAGCTGGTTGCCGACCTGCGTCGCGACGCAGAGCAGCGCTTCCGCAACAAGGAGCAAGAGCTCACCGCCAGGCTGAGGGAGCTGCAGACCAAGCTCGCGGGCCTCGAGAAGCAGGGCGACGGCGAGAATCTGGTGCTGACTGAAAAGGATCGCCAGGAGATCGACAAGTTCAGGGGCGACATGCTGGTGGTGCGCCGCGAGCTGCGCGAGGTGAAGCGTGAGCTTAGGAAGGACATCGACCGGCTGGACGGCATCCTCAAGTTCGCCAACATCGCCTTCGTGCCGCTGTTGATCGGCGTGTTCGGGGTCGGTTACGCCACCTACCGGCGCCGGCGCACGGTGGCGCCTCCGCCCCAGCGGGCGCAAACGTCGGAGGTCAAGCCATGACGCCCAAGACCTTCGTCTATCTCGCCGTCGCCGCGGTGCTGTCGGTGCTGTTCGCCATCGTCAGCTACGCGTCCAACAACCAGTGGGGCACCGGCACGGCAAAGGGCGAGAAGCTGTTCCCGAAGCTTGTCGGCGAGGCGAGCCAGATCGTCGCCGTCGAGGTCAAGCAAGGCGCCGAGCAGGTTGTCCTGGAACGCAAGGGCGGGAGCTGGAGCCTCAAGAACAAAGACGGCTACCCGGCCGATCCCGTCAAGGTGCGCGCCCTGCTGGTTGGCATGGCCGAGGCCGATCTGGTCGGTGCCAAGACCCGCAGGCCCGACCGGTACGCGGTGCTGGAGCTGGAGGACCCGGCCGACAAGGGCGCCAAGTCCCGCCTTGTTCGTCTGGTCGGCGCCAAGGGCGACGTCGTCGGCGAGATCGTGGTCGGCAAGAAGCGGGTCGAGGTGCTCGACGCCGGCAAGGGCGGCACCTATGTGCGCAGACCGGGCGACCCGCAGACCTGGCTCGCCAGCGCCGAGCTCGATGCGCCGCTCGCGGCGAAGGATTGGATGAAGACCTCGGTGCTCGCGCTCGATGCCTCCAAGATCAGCCACGTGACCATCGAGATCCCCGGCGAGCAGCCGCTCAAGATCGAGCGTGAGAGTGCCGCCCCGGCCAAGAAGGACGCCAAAGACGAGGCGCCATCCGCCGAGCCCGGCAAGCTCAAGTTCGCCGGCTTCCCGCCCGAGGGCAAGAAACTGAAGGATGCCACGGCGGCCGATACCCTGGTGCGCGCGGTCACCTCCATCGACCTGGAGGATGTGCGCAAGCTCGCCTCGACGCCCGGCGGGCCGGCGGTCAGCACCGTCAAGATCGAGCAGACTGATGCGCCCAACGTCACCTTGCGCCTGCGCAAGGACGGCGATGCCACCTGGCTGTCCGTCACCGCGACGGGCCAGGACGACGAGGCCAAGAAGGCCGCCGCCGAGATCACCAGCCGCACGCAGAGCTGGGAATTCAAGCTCCCGACCTTCAAGGCCGAGGCGATCCTCAAGAAGCGCGCGGAGCTGTTGGATACGGGCTCGTAGGGGTTGGCTTGGCCTACTTCTTCTTCCGCCCGTCGCGCGTGTAGGGGTACATCCGCGTGATGTCGGCGCCGGGGACGGCCGTATCCAGTCCGGTCCACACGCCCACCACAGTCGCCGCGATGTCGTCGGCAACGCCCAAGGCGCGCGCGTTTTCCAGGTAGAGCTTGATGTCCTTCAGCTGCAGCTTGGCGGTGAAGCCGGCGTCATATTTCTCGTTGATGATGCGGCGGGGAAATTTGTCGTCGGTCGCTGTGTTGCGCCCGGTCGAGACGTTGACGATGTCGAGGATGGTCTGCATCGGAATGCCCTGGCGCACGCCGAAGGCAATGGCCTCGGAGGAGGCGGCAAGCGCTGTCGCCGA
>JBIOVC010000226.1:0-6236 GCA_044867545.1 Hyphomicrobiaceae bacterium
CCGCGGGCCGCCGCAAGCTGCCCTGTCTCCCAGCCGATGATCGCCCGCTTGCGGGTGAGCCCCCAGTGATAGCCGCCGAGCCCGCCGTCCGCGCGCAGCACGCGGTGGCAGGGCACCACGAACGAGATCGGGTTGCGCCCGACCGCCGTGCCGACCGCGCGCGCCGCATCGGGCTTGCCGAGACGCCGAGCGATGTCGGAGTAGCAGACGGCACGGCCCATCGGCACGCTGAGCAGCGTCTGCCAGACACGGACCTCGAAGTCCGTCCCGATCAGCACGAGCCGCACCGGCCGCTCCGGACGCCACTCTCCCGGATCGAACACGCGCCGCGCATGCGGAGCCGTGCGGGCGGGCGCCTCGATGAAGCGCGCCGCCGGCCAGCGCCGCGTCATGTCGGCGAGCGCGTCGGCGCGGGTCTGGCCGGCGTCCTCGTCCGTGAAGGCGATGCCGGCGATGCCGCGGTCGGTAGCGAGCAGCAGCGCCTCGCCGAACGGCGACGGGTGGAAGCCATAGGCGATCTCGAGTCCCGCACCGCGGCGCTTGAAGTCGCCGGGCGTCATCGCCTCGTGGTCGACGAAAAGGTCGTGCAGCCGTCCGCTCCCTGACAGGCCGACCTCGTGGCTCGCCGCGAGCACGCTCTCTGATCGGGACAACATCTCCCGCGCCCGCGCGATGGTGATCGCCTGCACGAACTCCTTGGGCGAAAGGCCGCACCAGCGCTTGAAGAGCTTCTGCGTCTGCTCGGGGCCGAGCTTCAGGTGCGCGGCGAGCCGGTCGAGATCTGGCTGCTCGCTCCAGGTCTCGGTAAGGAAGGCGATGGCCCGCCGCACGAGGTCGTAGTCGCGTGTGGGTTGCGGCCGGCGGGGCCCGGTTTCATCGATTTGCAGCGCTTGCAGCATGATTCCTACCTGTTTGTTGGTGGCTGAAACTTAGGCTCGGCGCAAAGGCAAATCGACCCGATTCTTGCCTTGCGCCGAGATGCCCTCCCCCGCTGCGCGGGGGAGAGGGCGCCAGCACCTCTTGCCTCGCGGGCATCTGCCCCGAGGGCATGGGTAGCGACGGGAGCGCGGGCGCCGAGACGCTGCACTCATGGCACAATGGGGCAGCCTCGATCGGCGCCCGCGCCCGGCGTTTTTTGACCCGTCTCGCTCTCGGGGGGCCCGCAAGTGATGCGCCAGAAAAAGCTCCGGCGAACGCGGGGCGTCCGCTTGCCGTACGGCGCTTGCCCTATTACCGCCGTTGCCGGCAGCCATCGGCGCAAGGGTCGAGCTCGGGCTTCCCGGATCTCACGGCCTCCATCAGCCATCCTTCCGGGCGCCGGCCGCCGCCCACTAGGCCCGTGTGGATCCGTTCCGGTCCCGTCCAAGCGGCGATGAGCACAACATACGGCGGGCTGTAGCGAGGGGGATAAGTTGGTCGAGCACTCCCTCTCCCCTCGTTCTTCACGAGGGGAGAGGGTGGGGGTGAGGGGCAGGTGCCCCTCCAACGGTGTGCTTGGCGCTGCCCCTCACCCTAGCCCTCTCCCCGCTATGCGGGGAGAGGGAACTAGGCGTCAGATTCGTGGGCCGCCACGCGCGGCAACCAGCGCGGAACTGAGCGTATCAGCGAACTCGCGCTTCTGGTCCTCCGTTAGAAAGCGGCCGAAGGTGAGCTCGCGGCCGTGCGAGGCGAGCCTCAGATCCAGAGGGCCGGCCGGCGCCTCCCTGAGCGCGACCCGCACCCAGTGCGGATTGAAGTCGAACGATTCGCGCCGGCCCGACGGGTGGACGCGCGTCAGCGTCAGCACACCGTCCGCGATCTCCACCACCTCCACGAGCCGGCCGGACCGGTAGTTGAGGCGGAACGCGAGGTAGATGAGCGCCACGTCGAGCCCGAAGAAGCCGAACACCGGCCACGCACCCATCAGCAGGAACGCGACGCCCGCAACGAAGCTGACGATCCCGACCGCTAGCATCAGTACCAGGAAGCCCGTAGGGCTCAGCGACCGGTGCGGCTGGAGCACGGCCCGGAATCCCTTCTCGCGCGGCTCTGAGAGCCGCCTTGGCAAGTTCGTCTCGCTCATGTCATGAAACGTAGCCGCATTGCTCCGACATTTGAACCCCATGACCGCAAACGAAGCGATTCGCAGGCCGCCGGGCAAGACGAGACGCGGGAGCGGTAAGCTCACTCGGGCCGAGATCGAGGAGGTGTTCGCCCGCTTCGCCCGCGCCAACCCCGAGCCCAAGGGCGAGCTCGAGCACACCGATCCCTACACCTTGCTCGTCGCCGTCGTGCTCTCCGCCCAGGCGACCGACGCCGGCGTCAACAGGGCGACGCGGGAGCTCTTCAAGGTCGCGAGCACGCCGCAGAGGATGGTCGCGCTCGGCGAGGAACGGCTACGCGACTACATCAAGACCATCGGCCTCTATCGCGGCAAGGCGAAGAACGTCATCGCGCTCACCGAGCGCCTGATCGCCGACTACGGCGGCAAGGTCCCGCGCGACCGCGATGCACTGGAGACGCTCCCCGGCGTGGGTCGCAAGACCGCCAACGTCGTCATGAACGTCGCCTTCGGCGAGCCGACCATGGCGGTCGACACGCATGTGTTCCGCGTCGCCAACCGGATCGGCCTCGTCCGCAGCAAGAACCCGCTCGACACCGAGACGCAGCTCTTGCGTGTAGTGCCGCCGGCCTACGGCGTCCACGCACACCACTGGCTGATCCTGCACGGCCGCTACCTGTGCAAGGCGCGCAAGCCCGAATGCTGGCGTTGCCTGATCGCCGACCTCTGCCGCTTCACGCCGAAGACGCCGGCGCCGGCCTGACGCCAAGTCACGGGGAGCCGCGGAACACGCCGTCCTTGAAGAAGACGCGGAATGGCGTCGTTCCCGTAGCGCCGCCGTCCATGGCCCGCCACTTGCCGTTCTGGCAAAGCGTTCCGCCCTGTCTAGGCACCGCTTCGAACTCGATGAAGTTGGGATAGACCTTGGGGTTCGGGCCCGCCTCTACAGCCATAAATGTCGTCACGCATTTGTCGCCGACGACGACGGGGTCATACCCCTTGATCGTGATACCGCCGCCGCCGGTGCTCGGAAACGAGCTGCGGAGGGTCGGCCAGGCTTCGTAGTTTTCCTCTGCTGAAGCGCAAGGCATTGCAGCCGCTAACAAAACCAATACCAAAGCAGCGATGGGAGTCCGCATGACCGACCTCTTTTCCATTCTCTCATGAGAGAGATACGGATGAGGGGCCGACCGGGATGCAGGCATCCCGGCATTTTTTCTGCGTCGCGGTGATCAGCTCTGAATGAAGCCGACGATCTCCCGCACCTGCCGCATGATCGGGTCGCTAATCGCCCGCGCACGACGCGCGCCGTCGGCGAGCACCCGGTCGATCTCGGCCGGGTCGGCGTTGAGCCGGCGCATCTCGGCCGTGATCGGCGACAGTCTCGACACGGCAACCTCGGCGAGCGCCTTCTTGAACGTCGAGAACTGGCTGCCGCCGAACTGCTCGAGCACCCTTGCTTTCGTGACGTCGGCAAGTGCCGCGTAGATGCCGACGAGGTTGTCCGCCTCGGCGCGAGTGGAGAGGCCCGCCTCCTCCGACGGCAGCGGCGCGGGGTCGGTCTTCGCCTTCTGGATCTTGCGCGCGATCGTGTCGGCATCGTCCGTCAGGTTGATCCGCGACAGGTCGGACGCCTCCGACTTCGACATCTTCTTGGTGCCGTCGCGCAAGCTCATCACCCGCGTGGCAGGACCCTGGATGACCGGCTCCGGTAGCGGGAAGAACCCGCCGTCGGCGAAGCCCGCGCGCGCGATCTCCTCCGAATAGTCGTTGTTGAACTTCTGCGCGATGTCTCGGGCCAACTCCAGGTGCTGCTTCTGATCATCGCCGACCGGTACGTGCGTTGCCCGGTAGGCGAGGATGTCGGCCGCCATCAGGCACGGATAGGCGTAGAGCCCGACCGAGGCGTTCTCCCGGTCCTTGCCGGCCTTCTCCTTGAACTGCGTCATGCGGTTCAGCCAACCGAGCCGCGCAACACAGCTCAAAATCCAGCCGAGCTCGGCGTGCGCCGTTACCTGACTCTGGTTGAATATGATGCTCTTCGTCGTATCGAGCCCCGCCGCGATGTAGGCCGCCGTCACGTCGCGGATCGCTTGCCGCAGCTCCTTCGGGTCCTGCCACACGGTGATCGCGTGCATGTCGACGATGCAGTAGATGCACTCGTGCGTCTTTTGCATCTCGACCCACCGGACCAGCGCGCCCAGATAGTTGCCGAGGTGCAGGTTGCCGGTGGGCTGCATGCCCGAGAACACGCGCATAGGCAGGCTCATCGAAGGAAGACTCCCTGGGGATCGGCGGGCGTTATGGCGTGCCGCCGGGGCGAGCGCAAGGCGCAAGTGCGCTCAACGCCGGCGCATGGCGGCGCGGATCAGCTCGAGCCGCGCCGCACCGGTGAGTTGCGCGACGAGGAAGTAGACCGCTGCCCCCGCCCCGACCAGCGTGCCGAGCGCGGCCACCCGCACAAGGAGACCGTTGCCGGCGCCGAACCACGGATCGAGCTGCGCCGCGAGGAGACTCAGCACCACCCCCCTCGCGGTGCTCGATGCGAGGATCAGCGGCAGCACGCGGACAAGTCTGGCGTCCGTCTTGAAGAGGCCCCGCTTGACGAGCCCGAGCCACAGCAGCCCCGCATTGAGCCAGCCGCCGATCGAGGTCGCGAGCGCGATGCCGAGGTGCGGCATCCAACCGATCTCTCGGAACAGGAAGAACAGCCCGATCGAGCCGAGCGTATTGGCGGAGAGGCTGATCGCCGCAAACCGCATCGGCGTCCGCGTGTCCTCGCGCGCAAAGAACGCCGGCGACAGCACCTTGATCAGCACGAACCCCGGCAGCCCCAGCGCGAACAGCGCGAGCGCGCCCGCCGTCGCCGGCGTGTCGGCCGCCGTGTAGGCGCCGCGCTCGAACAGCACGGTTACGATCGGCGTCGGCACCAGCGCGAGCGCTACCGCCGCCGGCACGGTGAGCAGCATCGCGAACTCGAGGCTGCGGTTCTGGCTGTCCATCACCGCCGCATGATCGCCGGCCCGCAAGTGCCGCGATACGTCGGGCAGCAGCACCACGCCGACCGCGATGCCGACGATCGCGAGCGGCAGCTCGTAGACCCGGTCGGCGTAATAGAGATGCGACACCGCACCGTCCTGCAGCGAGGCGATGACCGTGCCGATCACGATGTTGAGCTGCGTGATGCCGCCGGCGATCACGCCCGGGATGCCCAGGCTGACCAGCCGGCGCACCCCCTCACTCCATCGGTGGCGCACGAGCTTCAGCCAGAACCCGTTGCGGCGCACGCCGTCGAGCAGCAGCAGAAGCTGCAGCACGCCTGCGGCGAACACGCCCCAGGCGAGCACGACGCCGGCGCCGGGCTCGTTCCGGTAGCCCATCGCCATCGCGATCAGCATTGCCGCGATCAGCGTCAGGTTGAGCACGATCGACACCGCCGAGCTCTCGACGAACTTGCCGAGCGAGTTGAGCACGCCCGAGAGCAGCGCAACGAGCGACATGCAGAGAAGATACGGGAACGCGATCTGCGTCAGCAGCACCGCGAGGTCGAACTTCTCCGGATTGCCCGCAAACCCCGGCGCCAGCAGGTACATGAGCCACGGCATCGCGATCATGCAGGCAGCCGACAGCACCAGCAGCACGGTGAGCAGACCCGACAAGACTTCCTGCGCGAATTGGCGCGCGGCCTCTCTTCCCTCGCCCTCGAGCCGCTTGGCAAACAGCGGCACGAACGCGGCGTTGAACGCGCCCTCGCCGAACAGGCGGCGGAAGAGGTTCGGAAAGCGGAATGCGACGAAGAACGCGTCCGCCACCGCGCCGCTGCCGAGCACGCTGGCGATCAGGATGTCGCGGACGAAGCCCAGCACGCGGCTGATGAGCGTCAGGCCGCCGACCGTGGCGAAGGCTCGGTAGAGGGTCATGGGGCAAGCGGAGTAGCCGACACTCGTCCGGCCCGCAAGGAGAGAGGCGCGGTCGCGGACGCCAGCGACGACGCGGGTCTAGTGTCGAGAGCCGTTGTTCTCAGCCCTCCGGCGCTCGAGGTCGGCGACGAAGTCGTCGAGCTCCTTGGCTGTCAGGCTCCGAATGTCGTACCAGTCGTCGTCCTGAGAGATCACGACGTGCGCGTTGAGGGAGCGGCGCGCGTTCCTGATAATGGAATCGGCCTCTTGGCGGCTGATCTTTCTTGCCTTGAAGT
>JBIOVC010000227.1:0-8062 GCA_044867545.1 Hyphomicrobiaceae bacterium
TGCCGAGCTTCGCGAGGCTCCTCGCTATCGCTGGCGGCAGCGGCGAAAGGTCCGGCAGGTTCGGAGCCGCGCCCTTCGATGCGTTGACGACGGATGCAAACGGCGTCACCGGCCGGCGTGGCGGGAGGGACGAGAGCTTCGATCCTCCTCCGCCGGCACCGTTGGTGTTGGCCGCCGCCAGCGTGGCGCTCAGGGACGCGGTCCAGGCCGGCGGAGCACCGGCGGCCGGCGGCTCTGCCTCCGGATGGCCCCTGTCCTGTGCGCTCCCGAGTAAGCCGACCAACCGGCGGACCCCACCGGCGGGACTCTGCTCATGCGGCATGGAGCCCGCCACCCGGGGCAATACCGGCGCACCCGCACCATTCGAAAGCGGCGGCGGATGCCCCGGCCCGTTGGGAGAAGCCTCGCTGACGGACCGGGCTGTCGCAGGGACGCGCTGGCGCATGCGCACCGTGCTCGCCGGCAGCTGCTGGCTGCCGACCCGGCCGCGCGGCCGGCCCCCATCGGTTCCGTTGGCTGCCGCGGCAGGCAGTGTACCGTTGCCGGCATGGCGGCCCGCTCCATTGGCCGCAGCCATCGCCGGCGTCGACACCGGCCGTACTGCGGGCCGCCGGTCGCTGCGGCGCTTGCGCTTCGGCGCCGTGCGGAAGAACCCGCGCCGCTGCAGCCGCCGTTCCGACTTTCTGATCACCTTCAGGAGCTGCAGCACGTCCCGCTCGGTCATCGGCTCGCCGTAGTAGAAGCCCTGCGCGTACTCGCACCCGATCGTGCGCAGAAAACCGGCATCCGTGTCGACCTCGACGCCCTCCCCGACGACTTTCTTCCCGAGCTCGTGCGCCAGCGCCACGATCGATCTGACGATCGCCGTGCCTGCCGGGTCGCTGGTCGCCGACTGTACGAGATCGCGGTCGATCTTGATGGTGTTGAACGGGAACCGCTGCAGATACGCGAGGGAAGAATAGCCGGTACCGAAGTCATCGAGCGAAAGTCCGGCACCCGCGCTGCGCAGCCACTCGAGCACCTCGACCGCGCGCTCCGGATTCTCCATCACCAGCGACTCGGTGATCTCGAGCCGCAAGGTGCCGGGTGGCACCACCGAGCGTCCGATGATGTGCCGGATCTCCTGGATCAGATCCTGGCGGAAAAGCTGCCGGCTCGACACGTTGACGCTGACGAACAGCGGCCTGTCGGCGCGCGGCAGCTCCTTGTGCCACGGAGCGGCATCATGGACGGCTTGCGTCAGCACGAACGATCCGAGCTGCACGATCAGATCGCTCTCCTCGGCAACCGGCACGAAGTCCGCCGGATTGACCACGCCGAGCCGTGGATGCTGCCAGCGCACCAGCGCCTCGAATCCGGCGAGCTCCTCCGTCGGTAGATAGATGATCGGCTGGTAGAGGACGCGAAGCTGACCGGTCTCGATCGCCTTCGCGAGATCGTTCTCGATCGTCAGCCGGCTGTCAGCCTCCTGCCGATACTCGGGCCGGAAGATCTCCACCCGCTCCGACCCACCCCGCTTCGCGCGGTACATCGCGATTTCAGCCTCTTTCAGCAGCTCCTCTGCGGAGGCCTGACTGTCGAGGATCGCGATGCCGATCGAAGCCGTCAGCACGATATCGCGCCCCGCGATCTTGATCGGGGCACGCAGGCTCGCCCGGATCGCCTCGGCGAGCCTCGCGAGATCGCGCGCATCGTGCTGGGGCATCAGCAGCGCCGCGAACTGATCCCCGGAAAGCCTGGCAAGCGTGTCCTGCGAGCCGAGGTGGCGCACAAGGCGTCTCGCCACTGTCAGCAGCAGGCTGTCGCCGACGATCAGCCCGAGCGCCGCATTGACGCCCTTGAATTTGTCGATGTCGATCAGCATTACGGTCGGCCGGATCAGCGGTTCGCTGCGGGCCCGCGTGACCGCAACCCCGAGGCGGTCGAGAAACAGCTCCCGGTTCGGCAGCCCGGTCAAGCTATCGTGTACGGCATCGTGCATCAGCCGCTCGTGTGCTCGCTTCGACTCTGTCACGTCGCGCATCAGACCGACACAGCGCAGCGTCCGGCGATCCGCCGCCGGGACTGCCGCCGCATCGAGGTCGAACCAGCGGAACGTATTGTCCGCATGGCGCATGCGGAAGCTGGCCCGCAGCTCGCCGCCACCACGCTCTTGCAGCGACCACAGCAGCACCCGGAAGCGCTCGCGATCGGCCGGATGAAGGTGCGCCGCGAATTGCTCGACCTTGGTCGATAGCTCACCCGGCTTGAGACCGAGCGTCGCTTCGATCACAGGGCTGACTTTGACCTCCTGTCGGCGGGCGTGCCACTCCCACACCGCGGCACCGGCGCTGTCGATCGCGATCGATCGGAGCTGCTGCTCGCTCGGAGCGATGCCGTAGAGCGGCTCGTAGGAGCGAAAGGCGAACTGAGTGACCGTGAAGCCGATCAGGACGGTGATCAGCACGAGCCCTGCGACGAGGCCCGAGACCACGATGTCGCCGGAAAGCTGGCCGGTCAGCGTGAGGGTCGCCGCGAACCCCCAGACCAGGAAGAGCATCCAGGATGGGATCAGCGCCAGCGCCCGGTCCTGTCCGCGCAGCGCCAGGAACAGCATCAGCAGCCCGCCGACCGCCCCGATCGCTGCAAATGAAGCACGCGCAAAGGTCGCCGCAAGCCGCGCATCGATCACCGCAATCGCTATGAGTGCAAGCTGGCTGACCACCCAGACGCCGAGCAGCATCCGCACGAACCCGTGCCAGGCGCCAAGCCGCAGGAACATATGCAGGAACAATAAGAAACTTGCGGCCATGGCCGATTCGGTCGCCGCCCGGTAGATCGCGTTGTCCTCGGGACGGAGCTGGAACAGCTTGTGCCAGAAGCCGAAGTCGACGCAGAGGTAGGCGAGCACGCACGATGTCACCAGCGCCGCGGTCGGAAAGATCGCCTTGTGATTGGCGGCGAACATCGCGGTCAGGAAGATCCCGAGCACGCCGGTGATGCCGAGCATGATGCCGTTGAAGAGCTGCCGGTCGCGCACCTTGATCTCGTACTCGATCGGCTTCCAGAGATAGATGCGCGCGATCCGGTCCGAGGCGAGCTCGGCGGCGTAGGTGATCGTCTGCCCGGGTTCCAGCGTGATGCGGAAGATGTCTGCCCGATCGCTTTTGATGGGCTCCGGCAGGAACCCGAGCGAAGGTGTGACAGCCTCGATGCGCTTCGCATCGAGGTCCGGCCAGAACACTCCTGAGCCGATCACGGTGTAGCGCTCGGCCGTCAGCCAGCGCTCGATCGGCCGGTCGGTCGGATTGTGCAGCGCGAATACGACCCAGTTGGGGCTGAGCCCCGGCGTCGACGCTCTGACCGACATCTGGCCCGCGACGCTCTCTGCGCCGGCTGCGGTCTCGACCTGGAGGCTGTCGCCGCGGCCCTCGATCAATTCACCGAGGTCCGTGATCTCGATCCGGTCGGCGTCCGGGCTCACCGTGATCGCCTTGAGCGCCGCGGCAGGAGCACTACCAGCCACGAGTCCGAGCCACGCGCATGCGACTAGAGCGGCCATCCATCCCCACCCGGACAGCCACCGTTGATATCCTGCCCTGCCCTGCCCTTCGTTATCGAAGGTCATTAGCGAGCGTCCCTCCATCAACCCGAATCGCCGCTGAGCCGCGCAAACAGCAGATGGTCCTGCCAGGTGCCGTTGATCTTGAGGTAGCGCCGCGCCAGGCCCTCGCGCCGGAACGCGTTGCGTTCCAGGACGCCGATCGACGCCACGTTGCTGGGCAGGCAGGCAGCTTCGATTCGGTGCAGCCTGATCTCTTCGAACGCGGCCGGCAGCAGCATGCCGACGGCCGCGGTCATATAGCCCTGCCGCGAATGGGTGATGCCAAGCCAGTATCCGAGCGAGGCCGACTGCGAGACCCCTCGGCGCACGTTGCTGAGCGTCAGGCCGCCGAGCAGCGTGTCGTCACCTGCCCTGAACAGGAAAAAGGCATATCCCTGGTCTTCGCGCTGCTCGCGATAGTAATGCCGGAGCCGGCGGCGGAACGCCGCGCGCGAAAGCTCATCGCGCGCCCACTGCGGCTCCCATGGTGTCAGGTGCTCTCGGCTCAGCGCCCTGAGCTGAGCCCACTCGGCATAGTCGCTCATCTGCGGCGGGCGAAGCCAAAGCTCGCGGCCGCGGATCAGCGGATTGTAGTCATTGCCGATGCCAGACTTCAGGAACGCCATGCAGCCGCGGTCCCCCTTGATCTCTCGAGCAGACGACCGGCCGCCCCCGCCCATTCCTCGGAGCGCTGTCCGGCACCGACAACCGCCACCGACGCGCCGGCTGAGCGCAGCATGCCCTCTGCACAGGCGCGGGTGCCCTCAGCAGTGACCGCGTCGACGCGCTCGATCAATTCCTTTGGCGGTATCAGCCGCTCGTAGGCAAGCAGCTGCCTCGCCATCTGCTCGGCCCGCGCCGAGGAGCTCTCGAGACTCATCAGCAACCCGGCTTTGAGCTGCGCCTTGGCGCGAGCCACCTCCACCGGTTCGGGGAGCGTATCGGCCGCCTTCTCGATCTCGTGAACGACGACCTCGATGAGCTTCCCCATCAGCTCAGCCCCTGTCGCCGCATGAACCGCAAACATCCCGCCGTCCGACAGGCCCCACGCGGACGAATAGATCGCATAGCAGAGCCCTCGGCTCTCACGCACCTCCTGAAACAGCCTGGAGGACATACCGCCCCCCAACATACCGGAGAGCACCTGCGCGGTGAGATAGTCGGGCTCCCGGTAGGAGGGTCCCTTGAAGCCAAGCAAAAGGTGACTTTGCTCGAACGGCTTCGCCGAGGACCTGAGCCCGCCGACATACTGCGCGGGCAGCCCGTCCTGGCCCGCGCCGCCATTCAGGCCCCCAAATAGGGCTTCAGCGTGGCGAACGATCTCCTCGTGCACCACCGCTCCGGCGGCCGATAGCACCATGCGCTGGGCCACGTATTGCCGGCCGAGGAAATCCCGCAGTTGGGCCGCACGGAAGCTCGCCACGCTTCGGGGGGTCCCGATCACTGGCCGGCCGACCGGCTGATCGGTGAACGCGGCGTCCTGCACGAGCTCATATGCCAGCTCGTCCGGGCTGTCCTTGATGCCGGCAATCTCCTGCAGGATGACCTCACGCTCCCGCTCGAGCTCCGCCTCGGCGTAGCTCGAGTGCTGCAGGATGTCCGCCAGGATATCGAGCGCCACCCCTTCATCGCCCTTCAGCACGCGCGAGAAGTAGGCGGTTGTCTCGAGACTGGTCGCCGCATTGAGCTCGCCGCCGACCTCCTCGATCTCCTCCGCGATCGCTCGAGCCGAGCGCCGTGCGGTGCCTTTGAAGGCCATGTGCTCGAGCAGGTGCGAGATGCCGTTCAGCTCCTGGCTCTCCTGGCGCGCCCCAGCCCCCACCCACACGCCGAGCGAAACCGTCTCGAGCTGAGGCATGGCATGCGATACGACCCGGAGGCCATTGCCGAGAGTGGTGATCTGGGGGTTCACGTCGGCATCTCCTCGGCGGCCCGCACACGCCCCTCGATCCATCGTTCGACCGCTGCCAGCTCCGCCGGCAGCACCTCGTAGCGCTCGGCATCCGTCATCAGCGAGGCGAGCCGATCGGGAAGAGCCGGGCGCGCACCGCCAATCGCCGCCAGGGCATCCGGAAACTTGGCCGGGTGGGCGGTGGCAAGCACCACGCGAGGGGCAGGGCCGGGCGGCAGCGCCTTCTCTGCTGCAACCATTCCGCAAGCCGTATGCGGATCCATCAGGTATCTGCTGGCATCGCGAACACGACGGATCAATGCCGCGACCTCCGCCTCCGACGCTGTCGCCGCGGTGAAATCCCGTTGCATCGCCCGATGTGCCGCTCCCATCTCGAACCGTCGCCCCTGCGCCAGCGCCCCCATCTGCGCCGTGACCGCTGCGGCGTCGCGCCCCTGCGCTTCGAACAGGTAGCGCTCGAAGTTCGATGAGACCTGAATGTCCATCGACGGCGACGAGGTCTGCACCACCTCGCGCATCTCGTAGACGCCGGTCGCGTACGCGCGCGGCAGGATATCGTTGCTGTTGGAGGCGATCGCCAGCCGCTCGATTGGCAACCCGGCGCGGCGCGCCGCGTAACCGGCGAACACGTCGCCGAAATTGCCCGTCGGCACCGAGAAGCTGACGTGACGGCGAGGGGCGCCGAGCGCCACTGCGGCCGCGAAGTAGTAGGTCATTTGAGCGGCGATGCGCGCCCAGTTGATGGAATTGGCGGCGCTGAGCTGCAGGCGGTCGCGGAAGTCGCGATGCGCGAACATGGCCTTGACGAGGGCCTGGCAGTCATCGAACGTCCCCCGTACTGCAACGGCGTGGACGTTCGCCTCCTTGGGCGTCGTCATCATGCGCCGCTGCACGTCCGACACCCGCTCATGCGGAAACAGCACGACGACGTCGACGCGCTCCGAGCCACGGAAGGCGGCAACCGCAGCCCCTCCGGTGTCGCCGGAGGTCGCCCCGATGATGGTGGCGCGCTGCTGTCGCCTGGCAAGCGCCAGATCCATCAGCCGCGCCAAGAGTTGCATCGCCACATCCTTGAACGCCAGGGTCTGCCCGTGGAAAAGCTCGAGCACCCAGGTCCCGGGATCGATCTGCACGAGAGGTGTAACAGCGGCGTGCCCGAAGTCCGCATAGGCGGCACTGGTCATATCCAGCAGCTCGCCCCGAGAGATCTCATTGCCCGTGAACGGATGGATGACCTCGGCGGCAACCTCGGCGAAGGGCCTTCCGGCGAACGCGGCAATGGTCGCTTCAGAAAACCGCGGCCACACCTCCGGGACATACAGCCCGCCGTCCGGTGCGAGCCCGCCGAGCAGCACATCCTCGAAACCCGCGGCCGGTGCGCTCCCTCTGGTCGAGATGTACTTCACGGGCTTCGTTATGCTCGCTATGAGTGCATATGAACCGATGGCGCACCGTAGAACGCGAAAGGTCACGGAACAAGGCGCGCAGGTTTGCGCGCGGGCTCAACAGACGCTCACCCAACGGGCGACTTTAGTCTGCCCCACGCGAACACCGCAAAAACCGCGCAAAGCGCGGCTGCAAGACCGTACCAGGTAACTGCATACTCGAGGTGCCGGTTGGGAAGGTCGAGCCGGGTGACACCCCCCTTCGGCCACCCCTCGGACGGCCCGGATCTGACTTCGGCATCGAGAAAGAATGGAACCGGTCGCAGGCGGCCTTCGACGCCCTTCAGCGCTTCGCCCATCATAACGGCATGGTCCGGCCAGAAGTAGAGGCGGTGAGCCCGGTCGCTTTCCGGCGTGAACGAGCCCTTCTCGACCGGGCGGCGCGCCAGCCCGACGATCTCGACTTCGCCCGGAGGTCGACCCGCTGCCCGTGTGTCGGGAGACTTGAGCGCCTCCGGGACGAAGCCGCGATTGACCAAAAGAAGCTGGCCATCCGACGTCTGCAGCGGCGTGTAGACGTGATACCCGGGGCCGTCCTTGCCCGGCATGTAGAGATAGGCCTCGCGATCGTGGCGAAACGTGCCCCTGACCCGCAACCGCAGGTACTCCACATCGCCTGACCGCTCCCAAGTCTCAATCGCGGTCGCCAGCGGCAGCGGCTCCGCCACCGTCCGCGCCGTAATCTTGTCGATCAGGTCGAGCTTCCAGGCGCGCCGCTCCATCTGCCACGTGCCGAGCCCAACCAGCACCGCAAGGCCAGCCGCAGCCCAGATCGCCGGCCAGATCAGTCCGCGTTCCTTGAGGGGGTGCAGCATCGGGTCCGGCGACGCTTCAGTCCTTCGCCAGCCGGCCTTCCTCGGCCTTGTGCTTGAACTGCAAGGCGACCAGCGTGGCTTTCATCGGACGCAGCATCCCGATCGCCAGGACGAGCGTGACCGGTGTCCAGATCAGCGCATGCAGCCAGAGCGGCGGGCGCAGATTGAACTCCACGATCAAGGCAGAGCCCAGAACCACGAATCCAAGGATCAGGACCGCGAACACTGCCGGACCATCTCCCGTATCGACGAACTTGAAGTCGAGTCCGCAGCGCTCGCAGTGGTCGCGGACAACGAGGGTCAGCCC
>JBIOVC010000228.1:0-3980 GCA_044867545.1 Hyphomicrobiaceae bacterium
GTTGCAGCAGGAGATAGCCGAAGCGATGGCGCGCAAGGAGTGGCTGCTTGGCCAGATCCAGCGCATGGAGAAGGCGGGCTGATGGCGAAAGAACCGAGACGGCCCTGGCCGAGGCAGTTCGGCTCAGAGTCCCGGCAGAGGACTCGGCGACCGATTTTAGCCGCGCCGCGCTGCTTGAGATGGCAGAGCAGTACGAGGCGTTGGCGGCGAAGCTTACCCAGCAGGGGAATTGACCTGCGCATAGTGGGCCGCGGCCCGCGGATACGACGACAAAAAAAACCCCGCCGATTGGGAGTGCGAAGCGGGGCTAGTATCCGTCTGGGATGAGCCGCGGCATTGCACCGCGGCGAGCGACCCACGCTGCGGAATAGGGCCGCAGGCGGGGCGTGAGCATGACGCTCGGCAGGCGTCCCCAGGTCAGGGAAGAGCGGCCGACTTGCGCACGGCTGGGACGGTGGCAACAGCGCCAATTGACGGCCGTCCCCCTAAAAAAGGACCGTCGGTGGCGCTGACCGGAGAGGTTGCCGGCGCGTCCGTGGTTCTATCGCAGCATGGTTAATGAAGCGTAAAGGATGGGTCGGCCGGCGCCTGTCAAGCGACGCCCGGAACTGGACCGGTGGCGACGCGAAGAACTGGACCCCCTGTTGACGTGAACTTCGTGCCAATGACGGGGTGGAGGCTTGTCCAGGTAGTCCCCAGGAGGGACCCGCGCGGCGCGGGAGCGCCCGCACACGCGGACGCGGCGCGCGGGAGGGGCCTGTGGACCCACCTGGGCAAGCCGGGCTCACGCGATCTGCTCTTGGGTGAGCGGGGCGGCCTTGATCAGGCCGGCACGCCGCTTCTCGCGCAGGCGATAGCTGTCGCCGCGGATAGTGACGACTTGGCTGTGGTGAAGCAGGCGATCGAGGATCGCGGTCGCCACGACGGGATCGCCGAACAGGGTGCCCCAGTCGCCGACCGAACGGTTGCTGGTGATGAGCAGGCTGCCACGCTCGTAGCGGCGGGCGACGAGCTGGAAGAACAGATGCGCCGCGTTCGGCTCGAACGGCAGATAGCCGAGCTCGTCGACGATCAGCAACTTGGGCTTGGCATAGAAGCTCAGCCGCTCCTCGAGCCGGCCCTCGGCATGGGCTTTGGCAAGCGCGGCGACCAGCGCCGGCGCGGCGACGAACAGGACGGAGTAGCCCTGGCGGATTGCCTCCCGACCGAGCGCGATGGCGAGGTGCGTCTTGCCGACGCCCGGCGGCCCAAGCAGCAAGAGCGCCTCGCCGTGGGCTACCCACCGGCACGCGGCCAACTCACGGATCTGCCGCGCGTCGATCGAGGGCTGGGCGGCGAAGTCGAAGCTCTCCAGGTCGCGGACCGTCGGGAAGTGCGCGATCTTGATTGCCATCTCGATGCGCCGCTCATCCTTGCGGGCGACCTCGCGCTCGCACAGGAAGGCGATTGCCTCGCGCAGATTGAGCTCGCGGCTGGCCGCCTCATCAAGCAGGCTATCGAGCTGGTCGCGGATCGCGGTCAGCTTCAATCGGGTGAGCATGCCGAGCAGCGCCTCATGGTCGACCGTCATCACCAGCCTCCGCCGACCAGCAGCTCGTACTCGGCGAGCGGACGCAGCAGCTCGGCCGCCGATGGTTGGCGCGCCGGCTGCAGGGCGGTGGGCAGAGGCCGGGCATTGGCGATCCCCGCGAAGTGCCCCGGCTCGACCACGCGCTGGCAGCGGCCGCTGCTCTCGGCATGGGCCGCCACCTCGCAGCCGGCATGACGGATGCTCACGTGGCCGCCGGCGACGACGACCTGCACCGTCTCGCCGATCAGGCGCCAGGGCACGCTATAGGCGTTGGTGTCCAGCTCGATGGCGCAGTCCGCCTGGACACGCCGCACCAGCTCGCGGATCTGGCGGAACGACGGGCGGCCATCAAGTGCTCGCAAACGGCTTGCTTCGTCGCGCTGGAACCGCTCGAGCGGTGCCTCGCCGGTAGTGCCGTGCGCGCGCCCGTCGGCGATCTCGCGCATCCACCACGCCAAGTGCGCCTCGAGCGCGGCCCAACTCGCAAAGCGGTGGCCGGCGATGGCGTTGCGCTTGACATAGCCGACGCCACGCTCGTCCTTGCCCTTGGTCCGTGCCCGGTAGGGCGCACAGGCGCGCGGCCGGAAGCCCCAGTACCGCGCAAACGCGTGCAGCCGCTCGTTGAAGCTAACCTCGCGCGTCGCCACATCGTGCCGGTCGACCAGGGCGCGGGCGTTGTCGAGCAGCACCTCCTGCGGCACGCCGCCGAAGTGACGAAAGGCCGCCTCCATCCCGTCGAACCAGGCCGACTGCCGCTCATGCCGGAAGGCGCAGACGAAGTTGCGGCGCGAGTAGCCCAGCGTCGCCACGAACAGGTGCAGCCGCGTGCTCTCGCCACCGATCACCGCTCGCGTCTCGCCGAAGTCGATCTGCAGCTGGCGCCCCGGCGGCGTCTCGAACCGAACGCAAGCCCGCGCCTCCGCCTGCAGCGCCTGCCGGAACGGCGCTACCGCCCGTTCCACCGTGCGCAGCGACACCGTGATCCCGTGCTCGCGCGCGAGATCCTGGCGCACCACGTCGGCATTGCCGCGGTGCCGGCAGAACCGTTCGGCCAGCCACCCCTCGAGCCCGTCCAGCGCCTTCGCGCGCCGCGGCGCCCGATACGGCAACCAGCCGCCGGCTCCCAGATAGCGCCGCACCGTCGTGTGACTGCACCCGAACTCGGCCGCGATCCGCCGGATACCCCAACCCAATGCCTTCAGCCGCTGCATCGCCGCGACCTCGTCCGGCGTCCGCATCGATTCCCCCCGCAGCTCGTCCAACTGCGGAGTACCTTCGATCAAACCATCCAACTCTGGGACCTCCTCTCAATGTGAGGGGGTCCAGTTCCTCGTGTCGCCCCTAGCCCAGTTTTCCATGTCGCCCGACAAGCGGCGCAGAGGCGGATGGGGAATCCGCCCCTGCGCCTGTCTCCGGTCAGGTGGTGGTCCTTTTCGGCTCCGCTGTCGCCACGGGGGCGTGGGCGACGGGGCAGGGAGGGAGCCGGGGAGCCATCACCCTTCCGGATATTCGTGCGGCCGCCTAGCCCGAGCCTCCTGTTTTGCTCGGTGCCGCTGCCTGTTCATCCTGCTCGATGCCGAGCTCGGCCAGGGCCCGTCGCACGCGGCTCAGCAATTCACCGGGCTGCGCGCCGCGACCATTGCCGGTCATGTTCTCCTCGCTCGCCACCAGGATCAGCCGCAGATCGTGGTCCCACTGCTTGAGCAGGGCGACCTTCTGGGCGTGGTCGAGATCGGTCGCGCCGAGGATCGCCTCCGGCCGATCGAAATGGGCGGAGACATCGGTGAGCGCCTTTTCAAACTGCTTGCTCTCCATCGCGGTCTCCGGTCAGGGCGCAACGAAGGAAGCAACCGGCTCGCGGCGATGGCATCGCGCGAGCCGGTCGCGGATTCAAAGCCGACCCGTCAATAGCAAGACGATCACGACGATCAACAGAATCGAGACGACGCCGCTCGGCCCGTAGCCCCAGCCCGAACTATAGGGCCAGGTGGGAATCGCGCCGAGCAGCACCAAGATCAAGACAACGATCAGAATGGTTCCCAACATCTCGCGCCATCCTTCCTCGTCGTTTCACCGCAGCTAAAACGCAGGACGGTCGCGAAGGTTCCCAGCCGCCGAGATCCACAGGCGGGTAGAACCGCAACCGATTCCCCGCGGCGGACGTTGTCCGCACCGTGATAGCGGCAGCGCCGCGCCGCCGCCAACGGGATGCAAACGGTCGCGCCGCCGCCGCCCAAGCCATATGAGAGGAGAAGGATATGAGAGCAGCCTTGCTGACGACCGCCGCGCTCGCGCTCGCCCTGCCGATGGGGCTCGCGGCACCCGCTGGCCATGCCGATTCCACCACGACGACGACGACGGCGGCAACCCAATCGACGGCGATCGATGCCAACAAGCTGATCGGGCAGAC
>JBIOVC010000229.1:0-13903 GCA_044867545.1 Hyphomicrobiaceae bacterium
CGATGGCCCTGAGATACATGGCCTCCGCCTGGTCGAAGCGCTGCTGGGAGCGGTAGACGCCGGCGAGATTGTCGGCGACCACGCCGACCTGGCGGCTTTCCGCGCCGTACGCCTTTCCGGCCGCGTCGAGCGCCAGCTCCAGCGCGTTCTGCGCCTGCGGCAGCCGCCCCTGCATCAGGTAGAGCGCGCCCAGGTTCTGCAGCGTGGTGGCGATGTGCGGGCTCGCCGGATCTAGGGTTGTACGGAAGATTTGCAGCGCGCGCAGGCGCAGCTGCTCGGCCTCCACAAAGCGCCGGTGCTCCTGGTAGAGCGACCCCAGGTTATCGATTGCAATGGCCAAATCCCTGCCGTCGGGGCCCTGCACCCGCTCGTAGATGTCGATCGCCTGCCGATAGGCGCGTTCAGCCTCCGCGACGTGCTGGAGCCGCTTGTGACACAGCCCCTGGGCGACCAGCGCCGTCGCGAAATTCGCCGTCTGGCCATCCCCCCGGGCCTGCAGCAGGGCGGCCGCCTTCTGGCTCAGCGGCAGCGACGCATCGCAGTTGCCCGAGGCGTAGAGCTGCAGCGAGCGCGACAGCAGCGCGTCCGCCTCATCGGCCGGTGCCGCCTGCTGCGCCATGGTCCTCGACGGCAGAGCTGCGGCGAGCAGACAGAGCAGAACGACCCGGCATATCCGCATCCCCCGGCTCCCTGTCGCGCAAGAAGGCAGGACCCTATCTCATCCGTTGGCCCCAGACCAGGGTGGCGTCGGCGGTGCGGCCACCGGCCTAGAAGCAGAGCTGGGCCAGGCCCCAGAGGGCAGCGAGCAGCGCCTCGCCGCGCACAGCGATGAGATAGAGGGCCCCGGTCAGGAGCAGGGCGACGCCGACGAGCAGCGCGTTGCGGACGCCGGCCGGCATCGCGTTCCGGCCACCGCCCCTGTCGCTCGTTCGCCCGCGGCTTGCCATTCGCCTCATGCTGCGCCGGCAGCGGCCAGTCGCGGCACCGGCCGCTCCCGGATGGGGAGGTGCACGGCCGCGGCCATCAGGCCGACGCCAATCGAGATCCACCACATCGTATCGTAGGATTTGGTCGCATCGTAGAGGATGCCGGCCAGCATCAGGCCGGTGAACGAGCCGACCTGGTGGGACAGGAACACAACCCCGAACAGCATCGACATCCAGCGCGTGCCGAAGAAGGCGGCGACGAGCCCCGAGGTGAGGGGAACCGTGGACAGCCAGAAGATGCCGAGCAGCGCGCTCAGGCCGATCACGGTGGCGCCCGTGATCGGCAGGAACAGGAGCCCCAGGAACGCGAAGCAGCGGCCGAAATAGATGAGGCTCAGCCCGAGGCGCTTCTCGATGAAGCGAGGCGACTGCCCGGCCACATAGGTGCCCACGAGGTTCGCCAGGCCCACCGACGTCAACGCCCACACGCCGACGCTCGGGTCGAGCCCGTGGTCGGCCACGAACCGCGGCAGGTGCACCCCGTAGAACGCCACGTGGAAGCCGCACACGAAGAACCCGGCATTGAGGAGCAGGTAGCTCGGGTGCGTGAAGGCTTCCTTGAAGGCCTGGCCGAAGGTCTGCGTGTCCACGAGCCCATCCAGGGCCGAGGGCTTGCCGCTGAGCGGCCAAGCCAGCGGCAGCACGGCGGTCATGGTTGCGGCCAGGACGAGCAGGCTCGTCTGCCAGCCGACGAGGTCCATCAGCAGGTGCGTATAGGGGAAGGCCACGAACCCGCCGATGCCTCCCGCCATGCCGAGCGAAGCGATGGTTGCCATCCGCTTGTCGGGCGGTGCGGCCCGCGCGGCGGCGCCGACCAGCGCGGTGAGGCCCGTGCCGCTGACGCCGATGCCCAGGAGCACGCCGCTCAGCATCAGGTCCAAGGGCGAGCGGGCGGCGTACATGATGTAGAGGCCTGCAGCGGTGGCCAGCGTGCCGCCCACGATCACGCGACCGGCGCCGTAGCGGTCGGCGATCAGTCCGGCAAAGACGGCGCCGATGCCCCAGATGAGATTGGCCACCGCCATGGCGGTGGAGAAGGGCTCCACGCCGATGCCCAGCGCCGCGGTCATGGGCGGCAGGTAGAGCCCCATCACCTGGCGCAGTCCCATGGCCACGCCCACGATCACGCCGGCCGAGAGGATGACGATCCACAGCGGCTGCGGGGGACGGGTCGCCACGGGCACATGCTTCTGCATTTGGGCTCGCTTTCGTTCTAAGGGGAAGGCGCGGATGCGGTAAGCTCTGTCATGTAGCTGCCCGGCTCACGCTTTCCCAGCTGCGTATGGCGCCGCTGGCGCGAGATTTTTTCAGACCATCCATGAGCCTAGCTCATGGGTTGCGGGGGCCCGCCAGTCCTGGATCTGGACTGCCTCGTTCCGCTGGACAGCCGCCGTTCCCGCGAAACCGCCGGGCTCCGCGAGCCTCACGGGCAGATTGTGGCCTGGATGTCCGACGCCTCGGGATTGCTGCGCAAAGCGATTGCATCCGGGCAGGCACCGCTAAGCAAGCGCTCGCGCCGCGCGTGGGTCGCAAAACTGATGACCAACGTCACTGCAGATTGTGACGAAGGATACCTCCACGCAGGCGCCGGATCGCGTACCTACAACCAGCCCGGCTGAATCGATCGACCTCGCCGACCGCCCGGCAGGGACTGGTTCTTCCAGAACCCCAAGCCGGTCGGCGCCGAAGGTTCCTTGGAGCGATCCGGCACGGGGAGTGCGGATAGCGGATAGGGAATTGCGTAGCGACCGATTGTCGACCTCCGATCCCCCAGTTGCCCGCTGTTCCCTATCCGCCCTCCTGCTCGCAATACGACCGGACACGGATGGAAATGGTCGCCGACGACTTGCCCTGCGGGGGAGGAGACCCAATGGCGAGCTACACCGAGATCGAGGTCCAGGCAGCATCGACCACCTTCGCGGGGAAGGGGGTCTTGCCCGGCGAGGAAGCGAGACCCTCGTTCTACGAGGAGCTGAAAGCGCACATCGGGGCGACTGCCGATCTGGCGCTTCAAGCTCCGTGGTCGATGACCGCCGGGTGGGGAGACACGCGCATGGTGGAAGATTGGGGTCTTCTGGTCAGGCGCTTCCGGATTCTGCATGGGCTGACGCAGGAGCACATAGCCGAAATGTTCGGCGTGTCGCAGCGAACGGTCTCGCGCTGGGAGCGCAGCGAGAACAAGCCTAGCCTGGAGTGCCGACGTCGTCTGCGCGACTTGGGCTGGGAGCTGTCGGGAGCCGGCTTTGAGGCGCCGGGAAGGCGTCCTCCTTTCCCCCGCGGGGCATCGCGCGTGCGCGACCGCACTTCCCAGGGGCTGTTGGGCCGAGACGACATGCTTCCGGAGGATCGCATGCCAATCGCACTTGCTCATCGCGTCGTCGCCCTGCTTGGCCATCTTTCATCGGAGGACATCGCTTCTCTGCCACCCGAGGACCGCCGTCTGTTGGCCGATCAATGCCGACATATCGCGCAGCTTGCCGATCCTTACGGCGGTGCCTCGCCCAAAGCGGACAAGCTCGCGAGGACGAGGACAGGTCGAAAGAGGGGGTAGACCGACCGGACCTATCGCAGCCGGCAGCGAGCCGCCTTCACTGCAAGCTCCGTTCTGGATTGTACGTTGAGCTTCTCCATGATGCGGCTCACGTAGTTCTTCACCGTCCCCTCGGCCAGGAACACCGTTTCCGCAATGCTCTTGTTGCTGCGTCCTTCGGCCACGAGCGCAAGGATTTTCTCCTCGCGAGGGGTCAGCGGCTCGATCGGTGCATCGTCGCCGGGCTTCCCGACCGCCGGCTGGAGGCTGCGCAACCCTGTCAGCACCGTGCGTGCGATCTTCGGCGAGAGACCCGACTCGCCGCGCTTCACGGCGCGGATGGTCGCAAGGATCTCCTGCTCGCTGGCCTCCTTGAGGAGATAGGCCTGGGCGCCGGCTGCGACTGCATCGAAGACGAGGGTGTCCGTATCGAATGTCGTGAGCACAATGACCTGCGTCTCGGGATGCTCCGCCACAATGCGCTTTGTTGCGGCGATCCCGCCGCCGCGTGGCATCTGCAGGTCCATCAGCACGATATCGGGCCGCCAGGTGCGCACCATCTCGATCGCCTCGATGCCGTCCGCCGCCTGCCCGACCACCTCGATGTCGGGCTCGAGCGACAGCGTCGCGGCAAACGCGCGCCGAATGACCTGGTGGTCCTCGGCGACGACGACACGGATAGGATCGGAGGCCCTGCTTCCCTGAGATGACGACATGACAATACTCCTATGTATTATACTCTTATCAGAGACGCACGTTGATGGTGAGCTGCGTTCCGCGTTGCGGTGCACTCTCGATCAGGAGGGAGCCGCCGATCATCTCGACCTGCTCGCGCATGCCGGTGATGCCATAGTGGCCGGCCACACCGGCCTTGGGGTCGAAGCCTTTGCCCTCGTCGCGCACGACGACCTCAAGGCAGCCGTTCTCGGCATCGGGCTTGACTTTCGCGACAATGACGCCGCGATCCACGCCCGCATGCCGCTCGATGTTGTGCACGGCCTCCTCGACAACCCGGAATACGGTCTCGGCGCGCTCATCCGCCAGCACGAAGGCCCGGGAATCCACGTTCAGCTCGATCTCCACGCTCTTGCGCAGCCGCAACTGCTTGGACAACCGCCCCAATGCAGCCCCCAGTCCATCGTCCCGTACGGCCTGGTAGCGCATGCGCGTGACGGCGGAGCGCGCCTCGCGCAGTCCGTCGATCGCAACCTCCTCCGCGCGCTCGAGCTCCTCAGCCAAGCGCTCCGGCGCGACGGCTGCAAGCTTCTTGATCAGCCGAATCTCGCTCAGCGTAGCGGCCATGCTGTGAGCGAGCGTGTCGTGCAGGTCCCGCGCCATCCTCAGTCGCTCCCTCAGCACTGCCGCGTGTTGATTTGCCTCGCCCACCCGAGCGATGTGGCGCAGGCGCGCCTGGAGCCTTGCATTGCCTTCGGCGATCCGTGCGACCAGGAGCGCGGTGGGGATCGCGACAGCGAAGGTGGCTGAGAGAATAGCGAGCAGCGCCTGGGGATTGAGGTAGGCGGAGATGCCGCCAGCAATCGAGAAGCCGGCGAGCACGGCCAACATGAGCGTCGCCCGCGGACCAAACGCTCGATCGAGCGATCGAAACTGTTTGCCGGACGGCTCCATCGTTGTCTCCGGGGCAGATCGAGGTGCGAGAATATCGGTTCCTGCCGGACGGGCAAGAATGCGGCTTCGGCAAAGGCCGCAACACCTTGCCTACGATGCCTGGTGGCATCTCGGGCACGACACGCTCGTCACCCGCGAGTGGGGCACGCCCGACACCTTCGAGAACGGCCCGATCCCCGAGGTTCTGCTGGGCGCGCCCGGTACGGCCGGCGGCTGCATTTTCTGGGGGCCTACACAAGAGGATTATATCCGATAGAAGATATACTTACTCACTCTACGTGATGTGATTGAAATCATCCACAAGAACTAGATGTCTACTCTGTAACCATCGCACTCTCACTCAGCTATTCTCGGATTCGCATGGAGCTGAATATCTGGGAGGGCTGATTTTGAGACAAGGCGTGACGCTCGATGCGCTATGGCATGACTTTTCTTCAAGCGCTCACGAGCTCGCCCGGCAGGGCGCTCAATTGCATCGGTGGTGGGGCCTTGCCTGGGCGGATATGCGATTTCGCTATCGGCGCACGGTCCTTGGGCCGATGTGGATCACCCTCAGCATGGCCGTGACCATCTTCTCCGTAGGCCTTGTGTTCGGGACCTTGTTCGGCAACGACATGTCGCAATACCTTCCCTATTTTGCTGTCGGCATTATTGTCTGGACATTTATAAGTCAGTGCATATTGGATGGATGCCTCGTCTATATTCAAGCAGCGGGCTACATCAAATCGATGCCCATTCCGTTGCCCCTTCACATTTATCGGCTGCTTGGCCGTCAGCTAATCGCATTCGGTCACAACGTCCTGCTCGTCGCTGCGCTCTGGCTCCTGTTCCGCTGGCCGGTGTCCTTCGCGGGACTGCTCGTGCTGGTGGGCCTGGCCATCGGCCTTGCCGCGATGTTCGGCGCGATTCTGGTCTGCGGCGTCGTCTGCGCCCGCTACCGCGACGTGCAGCAGATCGTCACCTCGGTGATGTCGCTGCTCTTCCTGCTCACTCCCGTCATCTGGCTGCCGGGCAGCATCAAGTCGCCCATCATCGACGCCGTGGTCTACGGCAACCCCTTCCACTACCTCCTCGCGGTCATCCGGCAGCCTCTGCTCGGCAGCGTGCCCGAGCTCCATGTCTGGCTGATCGCTGTCGCGATCGCAGCGGTCTCGCTGATGATTGGCGCTGCCGTCCACGCGCGGTTTCGCCATCGGGTCGTCTATTGGCTGTGAGGGAAAGTCATGTCGGTCTTTGCCATGAGCAGACTCACGCTCGACGCCGTGGGCATCGACTTTCCGCTCTATCAGACCAGCTCGCGCTCCCTGAAGCGGACCTTCCTGCGCACACTGGTGGGCGGCGCGATCGGGTCGTCCGATCGCGGTTGCACCATCGTCCAGGCCTTGCGAGACGTGAGCCTCGACCTGAAGCCGGGCGACCGCGTGGCGCTGATCGGCCACAACGGCGCCGGCAAGACCACGCTGCTTCGGGTCTTGTCCGGCATCTATCGACCGACCCAGGGCGCCATCCGCGCGGTCGGCACGAGAATGCCGTTGCTCGACCTTCAAGCCGGCTACGACGACGAGGCGACAGGCTACGAGTGCATTCAGCTGCGCGGCCTGATGCTCGGCATCGACCGGGACGTCATAAAGCAGAGGACGGCCGAGATCGCGGCATTCAGCGAGCTCGGTCCTTATCTGCACCTGCCGGTGCGGACGTACTCGACCGGCATGATGCTGCGCCTCTTCTTCTCGATCGCTACCAGCGTGCAGGCCGATATCGTCCTGATGGACGAGTGGATCGGCGTAGGGGACGAGCAGTTCGTCGCTAAGGCGAACAGGCGGCTGCGCTCCCTCATCGACCGCGCCCAGATCCTGGTGATCGCGTCGCATAGCCGGTCTCTGCTTGGCTCCCTTTGCAACCGCGGGGTCCTGCTCGAGGCGGGGCGGGTTACGGGCGACGGCCCGCTCGACGAGATCCTCGATGCCTACGGCGTTCGTCAGTCGGTCTAGGTGGAGCGGAATGCACATGGACGACGGTCTTGCGAGCCCGGGTGCGGCGATCCTCGAAGGCCCATCCTCGACCATGGACGTCGGGGAGATCGAAGCCTGCACCACCATCGTCGACGCGCTGCGAGCGCATGCGGCGGGCGCGCGCTTCAAGCCGTTTCTCGTGCTGCATCGGGGAGATCGGGTCAAGCAGCTGTCCTACGGCGACACGCTGGATGAGGCGCGCCGCTGGGCCTGCGTGCTCCGGCGCCGCGGCGTTGTGAAGGGCGACCATGTGGTGATCGCGCTCACGCATAGGGAGGAGATCTACCTCTCCTTCCTGGGCGCCATGTGGATCGGCGCAATCCCGACCGTCATCCCGTTCCCGACCCCCAAGCAGGCGGTAGACGTCTACTGGAACGAATATCGGGCGATGCTTGCGCATGTCGAGCCCCGTGCGGTGGTGACGTATGCCGAGAACGTTGCGCCGATCCAGGCGGCGCTGGCCGGACGGACCTGCGCGCTCGTCGATGTCGATGCGCCGGAGGTCGTGAACACGCGGGAGCTGGCGGCGGGCGATCCTGCGTCCACCGAGCCGGACGATGTCGCGCTTCTGCAGTTCAGCTCCGGCACGACAGGTCTCAGGAAGGGCGTGATGCTCTCCCATGCCCAGATCGCCCGCCACATGCACGCCTATGGCCGTTCGATCGGCTTCGGTCGCACCGACACGGTCGCCTCCTGGCTGCCGCTCTATCACGACATGGGGCTTATCGCCTGCTTCCTGATGCCCATCCACACCGGCGCGACCGTGGTCTCGCTCGACGCCTTCGAATGGGTGGCGAGGCCGTGGATGCTGCTCGACGCGATCGAGATGTATCGCGCCACCTTCGCCTGGCTGCCAAACTTCGCGTTCCACCACATCGTTCGCACTCTGCCCGAGGCGTGCGCGTTCAAGCTGGAGAGCATGCGCGCGTTCATCAATTGCTCAGAGAGCTGCAAGCCCGCCACGTTCGACCTGTTCGCGGAGAGGATGGGCGCCCACGGCGTGCGGCGGGAGCAGCTGCAGGCGAGCTATGGCATGGCCGAGACAGTGTTCGCCGTCACGCAGACTCCGCCCGGCAGCCCACCCCGGGTCCTGAGCGTGGACCGGTCGGCGCTTGAAGCTGCGCAGCAGGTCCGTGCGGTGGCTTCGTCGCATGCCGAGCGGCAGGACTTCCTGTCCTGCGGGCGCATCATCTACGGTCTGGATGTGCGCATCGTGCCGATCGACGACGGCCGCAGCACGACGCATCGGGGCGACAATTGCGTTGGGGAGATCCAGGTCCGGGGCAGCACCCTGTTCTCGGGCTACTTCCGCAACGAGGCGGCCAGCCAGGCCGCCATCGTGGACGGCTGGTACCGCACCGGAGACATTGGGTTCATGGAAGGCGGAGAGCTCTTCGTCTGCGGGCGCACGAAGGAGCTCGTCATTGTCCATGGCCGCAACTACTACGCCCACGACATCGAGGCGATCGCCAGTCTTGTGGATGGCATCAAGCCGGGCCGCGCGGTCGCCTTCGGCATCGACGACCCGGAGACGGGCAGCGAGGAAGCCGTCGTGCTGGCGGAGACCGAGGTGGTCGATCCGGAGGAGCGCCGGCAGCTCAAGCTGGCCGTGAAGGCGGCCATCTTCGATCGGCTCGTGCTGACTGTCAGGTCGGTTGTGCTGGCGCGCCCCGCGGCGCTCATCAAGACCACCAGCGGAAAGCTCAGCCGGCTCGAGAACAAGGCCCGCTATCTCGCCGAGCAGATGACGGAGGCATGAGGCGCGATGAGTTCCGCAGCAGCGATACCGGACACCGTCATCGCCGTGATCGGCGAGACCTTCTCGGTCGCGCCGTCGCACCTGAGCCGCTCCACCACGGCCGCGGACGTCGATGGCTGGGACTCTCTGGCGCACACCGTTCTCATGGTCCGATTGGAGAAGCGGCTCGGCATGAAGATCAGCGAGAACATCGCGGCCAAGGCTGACAGTGTCGGCGAGCTGATCGACCTCATCTGTGCAGAGGCTGGACGCGAGGAGACGGCATGACCGCGACGACGACAGAGAGCAACCCGGCGGTGCGCACCGGCAGCGCGCACGAGATCCTGCGCTCGGCCTCGGGGCGCCTGTTCTACAAGTCCTATGCCAACGAGTTCACCGACATCGCCAATACCGCGAGAGAGCCCCTGTTCCCCCTCCCCACGCTGATTCGATGGAGGAGGCTGCTTGAGACGCGCGCCCGGCTGCTCAAGCTGCGCGGCCTGCGGCTCAACATCCTGCTCGCTCCGGACGCGCACTTCATCTATCGGGAGGAGGTGCCCGAGCACGTGGTGCTCCCCGCACGCTCGCCGTCGCGCCAGTTCACGGAGTTGTTCTCCGATATCGACAACGTCGTCATCGTCAACACCGAGGCGGCGCTGATCGAGGCGCGCGGCGGCATCGACGTGTACAAGGCGAACGACACGCACTGGTCCGCCCACGGTGCCTTCATCGGCTACCGGAAGCTTATCGGCGTTCTTCCCGGCTCGACGCCGATGCGTCCCGTCACTGCCGCCGACGTGAGCTATAGGCTGGTGCCATCCTTCGGAGACCTGGGCGCCCTGGTCGAATCCGAGGTCAGGATCAACATGCCCGTTGCGGAGGTGCGGGGTGGAGCGACCCGTTTGACGCTCGACTGCGCAGGGGAAGGGCGCAACGCCTGGAAGCGCTTCGAGTCCGCCCGGGGCCGCGGCCACGCCTTCATCCCGCGCGACTCGTTTGCCACGGAGATGGGCATCTTCGTCAACGAGACCTTCGCGCGCGTCGATTGGATCGGCGGCACCTCGCGTCTGCATCTTGAGGCCATCGACGAGGAGAAGCCCGACGTTGTCATCTGGCAGCTTGCCGAGCGGCGGCTGATGCACGTCGAGCACGACCACCATCCAAGGACGGCCTACGAGCTGTACGCCTTCGACCGCAGCACGCCGTTCGGCAAGCAGGCCCTCGATGCGTATCTGCTGCAGGTGGCCGGAAACCTGGCGGAGGCGCTGTCCCAGGCTCGTGCCGCAGTTGAGGCCCCGGAGGCAGGAGCGCCCTACCACTACCTGCTGGCGGACCTGCTCCAGGTCAACAGTCGCATTGAGGAGGCAGAGGCGGCCATCCGCCACGCGATCCAGCTCCAGGACAACCGGCCGGCCTATTGGCATCTCTTGAGCGTGATCTCACGGCACCAGGGCAACCTGGCCGCAGCCGCTGCCGCTTCCGAGAAAGCGGTCCGGCTGTTCGCGCACAACGCCTGCTTCGTGACGGACCACGGCTACAATCTGATGCACTCCGAGCGCTTGCATGAGGCGATCGATGCCATGCACAGCTGCCGCGAGCACGTCTGCGATGCCCCCTATCTGAGCTATTGGCTGGCGCGGGCCCATCTCATGGCGGGAAACGTCCATACGGCCCGGCGCGAGGCGATCAACGCGTACCTGCTCCTGCCGGATCATCCGGATGTGTTCAGGCTGATATGGCAGGTCGAGGACCACTGCGAGAAGCTTCCCCGCAGCACCGCTGTGCCTCCCGCCGCGGCCGGGCCGGCCGGCGCCGGCGCGCTGGCTGCGGCCTAGCGAGCTATCCCGCAAGGGGCAGCGAATCCGGCAATCGCTTGGAGGGACATGCGCGATGATGCTTGGTCCGGGGGTGCGTGCGGTGGCGGCTGTCGAGCGACCCGATGTGGAGTCGGCCGAGAGCAGGGACCCCCTCGAAGCTTGCTTTCATGAGGACTACTACAGGTCGCAACTCGAAGCGCTTGGCTTTGCCGAAGTGCCGCCCGATCTCCTGGACTTCTACAGGAGCAATGCCGACGCACGCATGGCGAGCCCCAATCCGGCATTCGACGAGGCCTACTATCTCGCCGAGTATGCGGATGTGGCCTCGGCGGTGCGGTCCGGCTGGGCCACCTCGGGCTTCGATCATTTCGTGCGCTACGGCATCCAGGAGGGGCGATTTCCGAACCGCGCCTTTGCAGTCGAGATCGGCAATACCGTTCCTTTCTCGTCGCTGAAAAACGACTCCGACCTCGATGAGGCGTTCTACCTGGCGGAGTACGATGCGGCGCGGCGCTTCCTGGATGCCATGCCGATCCTGTCGCCGATCGAGTTCTTCGACGCCTACGGGCGTCGCATGGGGCACGCGCCCCGCGCCGACCGGAAGGGCGCGGCTCGAAGCCGGCTGGTCGAGCCTGGGCGCCGTCCGGGCGTTGGCCAGCCCGGACTTGCCGCGCTCTTCCAGGCGCACTTCGATGCCGCGTTCTACGAGAGGAGCTACGGCCGCGAGTTGAACGGCGTCCCCCCGTTTGCCCACTACGTGACAACCGGTCACCGCGAGCGGAAGTCGCCCAACGACTGGTTCGACGAGGACTTCTATCTCTCCTTCTACTCCGACCTTGCGAAGGAGATTGGCGCCGGTCGCCTGTCGTGCGGCTTCGAGCACTACCTGACGGTTGGCCGGCGCGAAGGGCGCCTGCCCGCCTTCAACCTTGGCGACTGTCTGGAGCTTGTTGCACCAGGCATCACAAAGCCGGTGGCGTTGGGTTATGCCACGGAGCTGGAGCGCAAGCTGACGCCGCATCCCTACAGGGTGGCCCCGGACCGGCCTCAGAGGATCTGGTTCCTCGTCCCTCGGATCAATCCCGATATTTTCTTCGGCGGCTATACGACCGTCATCAATCTTATGGAAGCCTTCCTACGCTCAGGCTATGCGATCGGCCTCTTGCTGAGCGAGGATGTGACGGAGGCGTTCAACTACTATTGCCATCGCCGGCCTCGATCGCTGCTGGCCGAGCGGCGCAAGGACCTTGAGATCGTCTCCGCAATCGACAAGAAGCCGTTCGTCTTCGGGCCGCACGATGCGTTCATAGCCTATTCGGCGTGGCAGGCCCTTTGGGCCGATGCCTACGCAAAGGCCACGGCCCGCGGTTGCTTTGCCTTCCTCGTGCAGGAGCACGAGTCGATCTTCCACAGCCACGACAGCGTCCGCTTCGTCGTCGACATGGCCTACAAACTGCCGCATGTGGCGCTGTTCAATTCGCACGCCCTGGAGACATACTTTCGCCAGCAGCGCCTCGGCCCGTTCGAGCACGAGGAGCATCCGCAGCGCTCCCTGACGTTCGAGCACGTGCTGACGCGGGTCGCGCCGCCCACCGCGCGGGAGTTGCGCAAGCGTACGTCGCGCAAGCTTCTCGTCTATGCGCGCCCGGAGGCGCATGCCGCGCGCAACCTCCTTGAGATTTGCCTGATCGCGCTGCGGCGCGCCATCGCCGCCGGCACGTTCCGGCAGAAATACCAGCTCGTCGGCATCGGTGCGCTTGCCGGGCCGCACTATGTCGACCTGGGCATGGGGCACTGCCTGGAGATCCTTTCGAAGGTCGATCCCGACGGCTACGCCAAGCTGCTGCAGGAGACCGACGTGGGGCTGAGCCTCATGTACGCGCCCCATCCCAGTCTCATGCCCTTCGAGATGGCCAATGCGGGTGCGATCACAATCACCAACACCTTCTCCAACCGGGACTATGCATCGATCAAGGCGAGGTCGCCCAGGCTTGTCCCGGTGGATCCGACCGTCGACAGCATCGTGCAAGGGCTGCAGCGCGCCGTCCGGCTGGCTGAGGACGTCGAGCTGCGCACCGATCCTGCGCACGCGGTCGCATCGCCAGCCGCCTGGTCGGAGGTCTTCGACCGGCAATTCATCGAGCGCCTGCTGGGCATGCTCTCGGCGGAGCAGCAGCGCTCGCGGCCGAGGCTTTCCTAGAGTCCTGCTCCGTTGCGCACCGGCAACGCGAGCTTGAGCAACGGGGATTTTTGCGCATGTCGGGAGCTGAGTTCAAAGCGAATGTCGATTCCTGCGACAACGAGACCGTCGGCGGCTGGATTGTCGATCCCGCGAATCCGGCTCGAGTCTTCGACGTCGATCTCTACGTCAACGGCTCCCGGCAGGGCGGCGTGAGAGCGGGGTTCCCGCGATCCGACGTCAAGGAGCACGGGCTGGGGTCGGGCAACAACGGCTTCTACATTCCCCTCCCGCCGGCGCTGTCGGAGGAGAAAGCCAGCATCGAGGTTCGCGAGCGGCTCTCGCAGAAGCCGCTCGCAGAGCCAATCGTCGTCAAGCGGACGCCGTCACCAAGCTGCGCCGGTCTCTCCAGGGCCGAGGCGGCGGCGATGGTGTCCAAGCCTCTCCTCGCCGTCGGCCACAACGCGTTCGCCTTCAGCCGGAACTTCATCACCCTTTGCGGCGTCTATCTGCCGCCCGGCGGCGATCCGTTCGCCTACGACGTCGAGGCCGACGAGGGCATAGCGTTCACGCTGCACCGGCCGCTGCACGACAAGGGGCCGCTCGAGTACTACTGGTTCTGGCCGAACATCGAATGGGGGACTTGGCGCATCGAGATCAACATGGCGGGGACCGGGCACCGTGGCTCCGCCTACCGCTTCGTCTTCCGGCCGCACGGGGATGGCGCCGGCGACCGCTCCGAGGTCCTGTACGTGCCGAAGGACCTCGGCCTCTGGCAGAACCTGCCGGGCGGCGCGGCGATGAACCGCGTGCAGCTCTACGACTTCGCGGAGGCGAGCCCGCTGCGCGCCGCCATGCACTGCCGCGCCATCGCCGATCTGGCCCAGCAACACCTGGGGGATTTGAGCGGCAAGACGGCGCTCGACTGGGGATGCGGCTGGGGCCGGCTGACACGCACATTCGCTGCCGCCAACACGTTCGGCGAGCTGTGGGGTGCCGACATCGATCGCGA
>JBIOVC010000230.1:0-21028 GCA_044867545.1 Hyphomicrobiaceae bacterium
AATCTCAGGCGAGCGGCGAGCAGGCGCAATTTGTCACCGACGAGGGCCTCACGCTCCTCGCGAGGTCAACGGCCAAGTCCGACCCCTCGCACCGATATGGCCTCTCCATCCGGCCCGAGCACGTTCATCTGACGGCGCGCGCCGACGATGATAACAGGCTGTCGGCCGAGGTTGAGCGCGTGGCGTTCTTCGGTGCGGAGCTGATCGTCGACTGCCGGCTCGATACCGGCGGGCGGGTGATCAGCATCCCGATCCGCTCCGACGACCCGGCCATTCCCAGTCCGGGCGATCGCATCGAGCTTGGCATTTCGGCGAGGCGCTGCAGGATCATCGCCGACGAGTGACGGTCCCTTCAGCGACCGTAAGCTGCCTTCACTAATCGGATGCGATCAAGGCAGCATGTCCAACCCTCGAGATTGTTGGGGGGTGCTCTTCGGACAGAATCTCGCTTCGGCTGATGGCCACCCCGAAGCCGGCCAATCCGACGAACTCCCGTTCAGGATTGCTGGTCAGATTGACTATCGACGTCACCCCGAGGTCGCGCAGGATTTGGGCTCCAACACCCACATCGCGCCACTGCGCCCCTCGCATCGCGTCGGACCCCGGCTGCGGGGTGTCGTCGGTCGCCGACGTCGGAACCCCGGCCGCCCCGTCGCGAAGATACACCAGCACGCCGCGCCCTTCCTTTTCGAAACGACGCAGAGCCGCCCAGAACGCTCTGGCCCCGCCAAGAACATCGGTGAGAACGTCGGCGCGGTGGAGCCTTGCTGGGACCTCGCGTCCATCGCCGATGGCCCCCCGAACGAAAGCGAAGTGCTGCACGCGATCGAAGGGCGTGGCATAGATGTGAACAATGATGTCGCCGCCGTCGAGCGGCACGCAGAAGGTGCTTACGCATGTGACGAGCTGCTCTCGCGTGAGACGGTAGGCTATCAGATCCGCAATTGAGACAAGTTTGAGACCATGTCGGGCGGCGAATGCTTCGATGTCGCCGCCGCGCATGACCGTTCCATCGTCGTTAATCAGCTCGGCAAGAACACCGACCGGCGGCCGTTTCGCCATGATGCACAGATCAACGCAGGCCTCTGTGTGGCCGGCCCGCATGAGAACTCCGCCTGCATTGGCGATGAGCGGAAACACGTGGCCGGGACGGGCGAAGTCCCCAGGTCCCGAGGTTTGATCCGCCAAGGCACGCACGGTCTTGGCGCGTTCGGCAGCGGAGATGCCTGTGGTCAAACCATCGCACGCGTCGACCGAGATCGTGAAGGCGGTGCTCAGCGGCGCGTCGTTCACCGAGACCATCGGTTCCAGGCGTAGGCGGCGGGCTTCGTGGGACGAAAGCGGAGCACAGACGATCCCCGACGTGTAGCGCACGATGAACGCCATTTGCTCCGGTGTGCAGTGACAGGCGGCGACAAATAGGTCTCCTTCGTTTTCCCGATCCTCATCGTCGGTGACGATCAGCATCTCACCACGCGCGAATGCCTCGACGGCTTCCGGAATTGACACTCTCATTTGCTTCCTCAGGTGCTCGGCGAAGCGTTATGGCCGATGGTTCCAGCAGAGTTATGTTGAAGTACGCCTATGGTGTCCATGTGAGCCTTGCGATGCGGGGTCCACATTGGCCGGGGACACGTCACTGCCCTGATGTGCGGCTGGCCCCGATAGATACGAGGGACCAACCAGTCGCATTCAGATGGCATTGGCTTGATACGGCGCGGAGCCGTTGACCGTCTCTCGCGTCCGGTGCGGAAACGTCTCCATGTGGACATCGACCAGCGCATCAACGAAGCGACCGGCGAGCCTGAACTCGGCCGAGACGCGGTTCGTCATTGCTACAACCGGATTGACCAGCCGGGCGATGTCGGGTCGCAGGATCCGAAGGGAGCCGTCCTCGACATAGGGCTTGGCCATATGATGGAGCACATAGCCGATGTTTCGGCCCGAGAGGATCAGGATCAGGTGCGCCTGGGCGCCATGTCCGGTATCGCCGCGCGTGTCGCTTTGGCGGGTGCGCTCCGGGTGGTAGTACTCGAGGTGCCCGCGATGGCAGTAGGCCGCTGATTCGATCTTCTCGCGGGTAAGCTCCTCATCCGGCACATTGTAGAGTGGGTGCTCCCGTCCGCAGCACATGTAGGCCTGCTCGTCAAAAAGGTGCTCGAACGAGAGCTGGGGGAACTGATCGCTTGTGATCCCGATCCCGGCATGCATCAGGCCGTCGGCGACCCGCCCCGTCAACTGATACCCCAGCATGATCTCGATACGGAGGCGGACGTTCGGATAGTAATCGGAAAAGCGCTCGATGCCCTCGGCGATGCGCGCGCTCGGATTGTCGACGATTCCATCCTGAATGCCGACGATGAGCTCATAGTGTGTGCTCTCGTCGATGTTCGAAGCCCGCTGCTTGAAGGTTTCTATCGCGGCGAACAGATCCTTTGCGGCCGCATAGACGAGCTCGCCGTCGCGAAACAGCTTGAAGCCCTTCGGACCGCGCTGGCAGAGCCGAGTGCCAAGCCTGATTTCGAGCGACTTCAAATATTCGCTCATCATCGATTGGGAGATGTTGAGCGTAGCCTGTGCCGCCGTGAAGCTTCCTTCCTCGACGATGGTGCAAAAACAGCGGAGCAGCTTCAGGTCGACATCGTAGATCTGGTTGGTCATGGCCGCAGGTCATCCTCTCGATCGTCCTGCGAGCGTCCTCCCTTGGGTGGCACTTCGACGGTGCCTCGAACTGAAATCGCAACAATAGTGCCTCGCGCATGGGTAGCCCGTACACAAGATGTACCAGTGGGATCCCGGAGATCTCGCCCGGGCGCAGATCGCCCAGTGTACTCGTATGCGCTCCGCGATAGATGCCTAGGAACCCGTCGTGGGATGGACGGTTTTGCACAATCGTGCGGCAACCCGCTGAGTTGATCATTCCCGCTTTGCCGATGGCTTCGGGCGTCGATTGCACGGCCACTCCCACCGCATCCGCCGGTCTCGCTCAGTGCAGGACTTGAGCGATGAACGCGCGCAGCCGGTCGCTGCGCGGCGAGTCGAAGAACTCGTTGGTCGGAGCGACCTCCACGATCTCGCCCTTGTCCATGAACACGCAGCGATTGGCGACACGGCGGGCGAACCCCATCTCGTGCGTCACGCAGATCATGGTCATGCCATCGTCGGCGAGCTCCTCCATCACCTGGAGAACCTCCTTGATCATCTCCGGGTCGAGCGAGGATGTCGGCTCATCGAACAACATGATCGGCGGCTCCATGCACAGTGCGCGCGCGATCGCCACGCGCTGTTGTTGCCCGCCCGACAGTTGGCTTGGATACTTCAGGGCTTGGTCGCCGATATGCACGCGGTCCAGATAGAATCGCGCCAGCTTCTCCGTCGCCTCCTTCGAGCGACCGCGCGATAGCCGCGGTGCGAGCATGCAGTTCTCGAGGATTGTCAGGTGAGGGAACAGGTTGAATTGCTGGAACACCATCCCGACCTCGAGGCGTACATCCTGAATGGACCGCGGGTCGTTGGTCACCTCGATGCCGTTGACCACGATGCGCCCGCAGTCGTGCAGCTCGAGCTGGTTGATGCACCTGATGAGCGTGGATTTGCCCGAGCCGGACGGGCCGCAGATGACGATCTTCTCGCCCTTCCTGACCTCCAGATCGATCTGCGACAGAGCTTGAAAGGCGCCGTAGTACTTGTCGACGCCCGCGAGCTGGACGGCGATGGGACGCTCCGCCTGCGGCTTCATAGTGCACGCCCCTGCGCCGAGGGCACCGCGATGCCGATCGCCACGGGCGCGGGGCGCGACACCAGTCTGTCGCTCGGCGCGACGGCCTGCTGGCGCTGCTTCTCGTCTGCGATCAGGTGACGGTTGAGATGCAGGTCCAGCCTGTAGAACCCGATACGAACCGTGTTGACGAAGATCCAGTAGAGCGTCGCGGCGGTCAGAATCGGGGTGAACGGATCATAGGTCTCCTCGAAGATTCCATTGGCGACCGCGGTCAGGTCCATCACGGTGATCGTGCTCACCACGGCCGTGCCTTTGGCAAACATGACGACCTCGTTCTGGTAGGCCTTGAGCCCGTAGCGCATCGCAAGAGGCAGGCGGATGCGGAAGAACGTATGCCTCGGACTGATGCCGAGCGCCTTGCTGGCCTCGATCAGTCCCGCAGGCACCGCCTCGAGCGCGCCGCGAACGACCTCGACCATGAAGGCGGTGTGGTTCAGCACGAGGCAGATGACCGCGCACGAGAAGGCGCTGCCGAAGATCAGCCACAGGGGGCCATCGCGAACTCCCTCGATCTGCCCGAAGCCGTAGTAGACCAGATACAGCAGGATCAGCAGCGGAACGCCGCGGAAGAACACCACATAGAGGCCGGCCGTTGCCGATATCACGCGGTTCTTCGACATCCGCGCGAGCGTGACCAGGAGCGAGGTGATGAGTCCGATCCCGAGCGTGAGGAAGGTCATCAGGATGTTGATGAGCAGACCATGCCCCATGGCTGGCAGGTTGACCCAGGCGAGGTTGAGATCGATCGGCAGTGCGCTCATGCTTTCACCTCCGCGATGCCTCGAGCAAAGCGACGCTCGAGAAGCGCCGACAGTTGCAACGTGATTGCGCTGAACAGGACGAAGAAAAGGGAAGCCGTCATGAAGAAGAGGAACGGCTCCTTGGTCGCGCCGCCCGCGATCCTTGCGGTGCCGACGAGCTCGTTGAGCCCAGCAAGCGAGACCAGCGGCGTGTCCTTCAACACGATCAACCAGATATTGATCAGTCCAGGCAGCGCCAACCGAATGAGCTGAGGAATGATGATGTGCTGCCACGCCGCCCAGGGCCTGATCGCCAGCGCGGCTGCCGCCTCGAACTGGCCGCGCGGCAGGTTGCGCACGGCGCCACGCACCAGCTCGGCGATGTAGGCGCTGTAGACGATCGTCAGCGAGACGACGCCGGCACCGAAGGGCGTCACGTCGAAGCTGCGCGAGTGTCCGAGCGCACTGGCGAGCATCGCGCCTCCGCCGTAGTAGATCAGAAAGATGATCAACAGGGAGGGGACGCCCGTGATGATCGAGAGATAAATCCGATAGACACCTTGGATGATGACATTGTGGGAAAGGCTGATGATGCCGATGGCCGTCCCGCAGGTTAGGGCCAGCGAGAAGCCCCACAGGAACAACTGGATCGTGATCACACCGCCATGAAGCATCTGCCGGACGTAGCCAGCGAAGTCGTCGGAGAAGATGTCCATTGCCTGCTCCCGTGTTGGCGCGAGGGTCTCGCCGCGGGTCAGCTCATCTGATCGACGTAGGTCGTGGGTCCCGGGAACCTACTTGCCGGCCGCCACGCAGGCGGCATCCTGGGGACCGGTGGTGACAGGGAGGTACTTCTTGCGAATGGCGGTATAGGTGCAATCGGCGAGGATCGAGTCGAGCGCCGAGTTCACCCGCTTGACCAGCGCGTCCTCGCCCTTGCGCACCGCCCAGGCGAGGCCGCGCTCGGACTCGGGCATATCGTCCTGACCGAGCTCATACTCGCCACCGTCGAGCTTCCAGTTCTCACCCCCCGGCTTATTGATGATCTCCATCGTCGCATTGATCTTGAGCTGGAACAGCATATTGACGCGCCCGGCGAGCAGATCGAGCTTCTCCTGATCGGGATTGTCGTAGAACGAGTACTCGAGCGCGTCGCCGAACGTGTCCTGGACCCATTTGGAGTTCGCCCCGCCGCGCTGCAGGCCGATCTTGATGCCCTTGCCGCGCAGCCCTTCCTTGGTGAAGGTGTATTGGCTGTTGACGGGAACGACGAACATGGACGGGTTCCTGAATAGCGGTCGGCTCAGCAAGAGCTTCTCTCTGCGCTCCTTCGTCGGAAGGAGCTGCGAGATGAGGATGTCGAACTTGCCCTGCAGGATCGATGGAATCAGCGCTTTGAAGTCCATCACGATGAACTCGCATTCGACCTTCATTCGCGTGCACATTTCACGCGCGAGGTCGGGCTCGACGCCGGTGACTGTCCCGTCGGGGGCCACGATGCTGAACGGAGGAAACACCCCCTCGTTGCCGAGCCGGAGCTTCTCCGCCCGGACGGAGCTCGCGGCACCGATCAGCGTGCCCAATCCAACGGACAGCGCGCCTGCCAGAGTGATCAAATTGATCGGGGAGATTCGCAGTGCCATGGCGATGTCCTCTCGCTGTCCTCGTGGGAGCCTGGGTTAGAACTCGAGCAGATTGTCGCGCAGATGTTGGTGGGCATACGCGCGGCGCACGAGCCCGCGCTGTTGCAGTTCGGGGACGAGTCCGTCGGTGATGGTCGCGATGCTGCGCCGGCTCACATCGGGTAGGTAGAAGAGAAACCCGTCACCGCCGACTTCCTCCATCGCCGCTTCCATCTGGGCGGCGACGCTGTCCGGATCGCCGACGAGATCGACCGTTCCACCGTTGCTGTTGTGGCCGATGATCGCCTCGCGCAAGGTCTTGTTGCCGGCCTTCCTGAGGAACTGCGACAGGCTCGACTGGTGGCCATTTGTCGACAGCTCGAGCTGGCCGACCGGGGTATCGAGGTCGACATCGGAGAGATCGAGGTTCGTGCTCCATCCGAACTGCGCCAGCCGCACATCGATGCTCTTCTCGGCGAGCACCGCGCGCTCGTCGGCTTTTCCCCGCGCTTCGGATTCGGTTTCGGCGACGATCGGCGCGACGAGGAACAGGACCTTGCAGGCATTCGGGTCTCGGCCGGCCTCGACCATGCGCGCGCGGACATCCTCGCGATACTGCTTCATCGCGTCGATCCCCTTGGGATGGGCGACAATCGTGTCGGCGTGCCTTGCCGCGAACGCTCTGCCCGAGTCGGAGCCGCCCGCCTGCGCGATCACCGGCTGGCCTTGCGGCGCAGGGCCGGAGTTCAAAGGGCCACGCGAGCGATAGTGCTTGCCCTCGAAATCGACCGTGTGAACCTTGGTATGATCGATGAGCACGCCCGACTGGCGGTCGGCGACAATGGCGCCCGGCTCCCAGGAGGCGAACAGCCGCTTGACGATCTCGACATACTCCTCGGCCATTTCGTAGCGCTGGTCATGCGGCGGCAGGCGGTCCATGCCGAAATTCATCGCCGAGAGATCGGAGCTGCCGGTCACCATGTTCCAACCGGCTCGCCCGGCCGATACCTGATCGAGCGTGCTCAGGATGCGCGCGGCGAGATAGGGGTGATACGCGAAGGTCGAGAGCGTCGGCACGATGCCGAGCCGCGAGGTCACTGCCGCCATCATCGTCGCCACGACCGACGGCTCCTGGCGCGGAACGGACATGCCGTTCTTCAGGAAGATCTCGCGCGAGTTCTTCCAGTTCTGACCGATGTAGATCGAATCCTCGATGAGGATGTAGTCGAAGCAAGCGCGTTCCATCGACCGAACGAGATCGAGGAACAGGCTCGGCACCATCCATTCTTCACCAATGTTCCCGGTCCATGGCGCCCGCCAGGCCTGGATGCTTGAGCCCTGGAGAAACCAGGCGAGGTGGAAATGCTCGGCGGACATGATGCCTTTGGAGTGAAGGCCGACTGATGGCGAGCTCGCAGGATCGAGCACGATCACACTACCGCCCCCCGCGAAGGGCGAACATAAAGAACCCGAGATAAACAATTCGGGCCGTCACGAAGAATCTATTGCCGCTTTTTTTGGCTGAGTGATCAGGCCGACGCCAATGCCGCCAATCGGCTCGACGGAAGACGTGAAATTAAGCACGCCACTACGCCGCGCGTGAGCGCAGGTCATCGGGAACAGCCGCTGATGCTTGGCTCATTCTTGATGTTTCCGGGCCGTCCGTCAGCGATACCGTGTTGGCGCCTCCTGCGCGCCGAGCACACGCGGGGGCTCACCAGAAAGGACAGGAACGTGCAGCCCATGATCGACTACGGAGTCAAGGGGTGACGTTGAGGCTGCTGTGGCAGATTGCAGGACGCTTGGCGGCGAATGTTGTCACGCTGCTAGTCGTATCGGTGGTCACGTTCCTACTCATGAACATCAAGAAGCCTGAGGACATAGCGCGCAGCGTCCTAGGCCGCGAGATCACCGAGGATCAGATTGCGCGGTTCGTCGAGAGACATCAGCTCGATCGCCCGGTGCATGTGCGCTACTTCGAGTGGATCGGCAAGCTCCTCCGGGCCGATTTGGGCATGTCAGTCGTCACGGGGCGGCCCGTATCGGACGACGTATTCACGCGGCTGCAGCGCAGTCTGACGCTTGCGGCGATTGCCGCACTTTTCGGTGTGACGGGCGGGATTCTCATCGGTGTGTTCCTCGCACAGCGGAAGGAAACGCCAACCGATTTCAGATGCGTCACGATGCTTCTGGTTCTGGCCTCGATGCCCGAATTCCTGATCGGAATTGCTCTTTATCTCGTCTTCGTCGTTTGGCTGGGTTGGTTCCCCACCCAGTCTGTCATGGCTTTCTCGTTCGGCGACTTCTGGGCTCGCGCAATCACGTTCGTGCTGCCTGCCGCAACGATCGCGCTGCTCCTCATGCCGCATATCGCCCGCGTCGCCCGAGTCGCAGCATTGGAAGCCTTCTCAGCAAGCTATGTCAGCGCGGCACGATTGCGCGGACTGAGCGAGCGGCAGGTCAAATGGGACCACGCGTTTCGCAATGCCGCGGTGCCATTGGTCAGCGTGATAGGGATCAACTTGGTTTACGCCATCTCCGGCGTCCTCGTCGTTGATTACCTCTTCGGTTTCCCGGGTATCGGATCGTTGCTCGTCGCTGCAATAGGAAGCGGCGACGTGCTGACCACGCAAGGCATCATCATGATTTTCGCGGCGCTCATCACGATGATCAACATCAGCGTGGATATCGGCATCTTGTGGCTCAATCCGCGCCTGCGGCTCGCAACGCCATGACGGACGGACAGGTATCAGCCATTGCCCTGGAGCGGGCCCCCGTTGCGCGGCGGCGCTCTGCCTGGACCCAAATGCTGTCCTCGCGCGATGGTCGCGCCGGGTTTCTCCTGATAATCGGCATGCTGACCTTGATCATCGTGGGGCCCTTCCTGGCCCCATACTCCCCGACCGAGGTTCGTTTGGCGCCCGCCAATCAAGGGCCCTCGTCGAACCATTGGCTTGGTGCCGATCATCTCGGTCGCGATGTCCTCAGTCGGTTCCTGTGGGGCGGCCGGAGCATCATCTCCATCCCGATCATCGCGATCATGATTACCTACGCGACCGCCGGTCTGCTCAGCCTCGTCGCCTCCTACAAGGGCGGGTTGTTCGATCTGATCGTGGCACGGATCTTCGAGTTCTTGATGAGCTTGCCGTCGCTGCTGAAGATCCTCCTGCTGGTTGCTGCCTTCGGTCCCTCGACGCCGGTCCTGATCATCGCGATATCGATCTCCAACATGCCGGGGTCGAGCCGCGTCGTTCGCGGAGCGGTCCTTAGCCAGGCCGGCGTCGACTACGTGCAGGCGGCGCAGGCAAGGGGAGAGTCGGCGCTTTCAGTGGTCATATTCGAGATACTGCCGAATATTCTCGGACCGATCACAGCCGATTTCACGCTGCGGATCACCTGGGGAATCATCTCGCTCTCCACGCTCAGCTTTCTTGGCCTCGGCGTACAGCCGCCTCAGCCGGATTGGGGGTTGATGATCCAAGAGGGCCGTTCGTCTCTGCAACAGGCTCCGCTCGTCGCCATCGTTCCGGCGCTCGGGATCGCGTGCTTATCGGTCGGCTTCAATCTCGCCGCAGATGCCATCATCAGACACGTCAACGACGGCCACGCCGAGGGGAGCCATTGACCGTGCCCAACGACGCGCAGCAGCTCCTGGCAGCTAACCGCGAACGCGCTTCAAGCAGGCTCGAGATAAGAGGTCTCAGCGTGCGCTACCCGGGCATGCGCGAGGGGTCATTTGCGGTTTGGGACGTCTCGCTCACCTTGGAGCCCGGGACCATCGTCGGCCTCGCCGGTGAGTCGGGCTGCGGAAAATCGACCACTGCCAAGGCAGCCATCGGGTTCAAGCAGGGGAACGAATGGGTCTCCGGCTCCTCCTTCCTCGGAACGACCGACCTGCTCAGTCTGCCCGCGTCTGACCGCAGACGGTTGTGGGGAAATCGGGTCTCTTACGTCTCCCAAAGCGCATCCCTTGCGCTCAATCCGGCATTGACTGTCGGGCGTCAGCTTGCACAACCCCTCCGCAAGCACCTCGGCCTGCGAGGAGCAGCTCTGGCCAGGCGTCAGATCGAGCTGTTCAAGCTCGTCCAGGTTCCCAACCCCAAGGAGGCGCTCAAGCGCTACCCGTTCCAGTTCAGTGGTGGACAGCAGCAGCGTGTCGCGCTGGCGATAGCCCTCTGCTGCAATCCCGACGTCCTGATCCTGGATGAACCGACCACCGGCCTCGACGTAACAACGCAGGCACATATATCGGCAGTGCTGCGCCGAATTGTCGAAGAGGCGCGCATTGCCGTGCTCTATGTGAGCCACGATCTCGCGCTTCTTGGAAACCTGTCTGACCGCATTGCCATCATGTACGCGGGGCAGATCGTTGAGGAAGGGCCAACAGCCGAGATCGTCCGCTCGCCGAGGCATCCCTACACGAAGATCCTGCTGGGCTTGAGCCCGCGCCTGGACGACCCGCGGCTGGTTGCCGGCATTCCGGGGATCCCGCCGCCGGGCGTTGTCCTCGAGCAATGCGCCTTCAGTCCGCGCTGTCCCTACGCGCAGGCGGCCTGCCGCAAGACGGTGTTGCCGTTCGAGCGCAGCGATGACGATCGCGCTGTGCGATGCATTCGCGCCGAGGAACTCGAGAGCATCGCTCCGCTTCCCGTTGCCATGAGCAGAACAGCGACCATTGGCAGCAAGTATCTCCTGATCGTCGACCAGCTGGAGCTCACCTACAGGCGCGCGTCCAGCAAGTCCGTCGACAAGGTGTCCTTCAAGCTGCGGGACGGCGAGAGACTTGGCATCGTCGGTGAGAGTGGCAGCGGAAAATCCTCCATTCTGAAGATGATCGTGGGCCTGGTCGCACCGACCGACGGCTATATGCGCTTAGGCAATGTGCGCCTCGACGGCCTGGCCGTCGACCGGCCGAGATCGCTTTGCCGCGACATTCAGCTGATCTTCCAGAATCCGGATGCGTCCCTCAATCCTCGCCATACGATCAGGCAAATTCTGACACGGCCGCTCGTTGCATTCCGAACCGAATTGTCGGCCAAAGACCGCGAGACAGTCATCCGCGACAGTCTTGAGCAGGTGCGATTGCCTGCATCCGTAGTCGACCGGCTGCCGGGCGACCTCTCCGGCGGGCAACGCCAGCGGGTCGCAATTGCACGTGCCTTTCTGGCACAGCCACGCTTGCTGCTCTGCGATGAGGTGACGTCGGCCCTCGACGTCTCGGTGCAGGCAACCATCCTGCAAATGATCGCGGAGCTGTCAGCCGAGTCCGGCGTCGCGGTCATTATGGTCAGCCACGACCTCGCACTGGTTCGCACGATGGCGGACCGAACAATCGTTATGCGCGGCGGCCGAATTGTCGAGCAACAGGACAGCGGCACGCTCTTCGTCGATCCACAAACCGACTACACCCGCCAACTTATCGCGGCCATCCCCAAGCTACGCGCCGCATGACAATGATCGCGCCGGACAACGTGGTGCGATCCACCCGGGAGGAACACAACTTGAAAGATGTTCGGATCCATCGCGACGGGATATCCGGATCGCGCTGCGCAAGCGCACACGCCAGGCGGTCGCTAACGGCCTGACCCTGAACTGCCCGATCCTACGAACCACTGTAAAGCCGCGACGGCATCCGCGCGGACTAGCACCCTGTTGGCACCTTGAGACAATGACGCAATCAGCACCGCTCAGGAATCTCCATCATCCCCACATTAGTGCCTTTGGCGATGGGGTGGCTGGGGGCGCCAACATTGAGGCTGCTGCGCAGCGTGATGCTGTGGCGTTGCAGCCGATCGCGCCACGTCAGCCGATCAGCACGCATCTCCGGGAGATCGCAACCCTTGCCGGCCCGATCGCCATGGGTCAGCTCTCCAGGCAATTGATGCTGACAGTCACTTTGGTTCTGTTCGGCATGATCCATCCGGCCGCGCTGGCAGCCGGCGGCCTCGCAGTGCGGATCACCGTCACCACTCAAATCCTCTCGGCCGTTCTGTTGACGGTCGGCGTAGCAGTCGCTGTTGCCCAGGGCGCGGGGGACGCGCGCCGCATATCCACGCTCTATTGGAATGGCCTGTACCTTTCCTTCGTGCTCTCGGTCCTCTCCTTCATCTGGTTCAGCAATGCCCATCTGTTGCTGACGGCGCTCGAGCTTCCTCCCGAAGTGATCGTCGACACTCAGCGGTGTCTCGACATCATGAGATGGGCTGAGCCGGCGAACCTGATCACCCAGGGGCTGATGCGCGGTGTTCTTCCAGCTTTCGGCCTTGCCCGTATCCTGTATCTGCTGACGCCGGTTTCCCTGGTCGTCTATGCCGCCACGGCGATGGCGCTCGCCAACGGTACGCTGGGGCTGCCGCCGCTGGGCTGGCTCGGCATACCGTTGGCACTTACTGTGACCAGCTGGCTGGCGGCGTTCGTCATGCTCGCGATGGTTCACGGGACGCACTGGCGCAAACGCATTCCGCTTGCGCCGCCTCGGTTCTCGGTCCTTGGGCCAATGCTGCGCGTCGGCCTGCCCATCGGCGTTGTCCAGGCACTCGACTCGATATTCTTTCTCACAGCCACCCTGATGATCGGCCGCCTTGGCGCCGTCCCGCTTGCCGCCCACCAGATCGTCATGAACTACGGAACCATCACATCCAGCTTCGCCGTGTCGAGCGGAGACGCTGCCTCGCTGCGCATCGGCTTCTTCCGTGGGAGACGGGCATTCGCCGATGCACGACGGGCCGGATTCATCGGCATCGCCATGAGCTTCGTCCTGACATCCACCGCGGCGACATGCGTTGCGCTGTTTCCGGACTTCTTCCTTGGACTGTTCATTGACCTCAACGCCCCAGAAACCCAGGCAATCGTCGACGTTTCGCGATCATTGGCGACGGTTTCCATCTTCTGGGTCTTGATGGATGGCGTCTACGTGGCCTCCCTGGGATTGCCGCGCGCCACTGACGACAACCGCTTCGCGATGCTCGTCGTGCCGCTCGTCTACTGGGGCCTCGGGCTTTCCACCGCCATCTTCCTTTCGTCCACAATGCAGCAAGGGGTCCTCGGCTTCTGGTACGCCTTCGTGCTGGCTCTGAGCGTCAATGCACTAATCCTCATTGTCCGATTCGCATGGATCAGCCGTCCCGCCTCGCAGCGGGCCGCCGCGCAGCACCCGGCCGCGTCGCAGTCTCCGCTGTTGATGCGCTTGCCCGCCGGCCCAGATCACGGCTGAGCGAGCCGGGCGCGACCGCCCAGCACAGTGCTATGAGCCGAACCCGGGCACGCTAGGCTGCTCGCACCTATTGCGCGCATCGCCTGAGTTGCGTGATGCCCGCAGGCCGAGCGCCGTCGGGCGGTGTCAGCTTCTTGGTCCGTTGCGGCGCGGACGGCGCCTCCATATGAATGTCGACGAGACTGTCCACAAAGCGCTCGGCAAGCTTGAAGTCGGGTGAGTTGGGCCTGGTCACCGCCGTGATCGGGGTGACGCGGCGAGTGAGCTCCGGCCGGATGACCCGGAGCGCACCGGCCTCGATATGCGATTTCGCGACATGTTCAGGCACGAAGCCGATGTTGCGGCCGGACAGGATCAGCGCCAGTTTGGCGTGCGCTCCGTGCCCGATGTCCCCGAACGTCTTGAAATAGTGGTTGTTGGGAGCAGGGTAGATGTCTTCGAGGTGCCCCCTGTTGCAGTAGGCACTCGAGGCGAGTTGCTCGGTCGTGATTATGCTGTCGGGAACATCGAACAGCGGGTGCGTCCGGCCGCAGCAGAGCAGCGTCACCTCATCGAAAAGCCGCTCGAACTTGAGCTGCTCGAACTGGTCGGTCACGAGTCCGACACCGACATGGATCAAGCCATCCGCGACCCTGCCGGCCATCTGGAACCCCAGCATGATCTCTATCTTGAAGCGGATATTCGGGTAGTAGTCCGTGAAGCGCTCGATTGCTTCGGCGATGCGCGCACTTGGATTGTCAACGATCCCATCCTGAATGCCGACTACCAGCTCACCGTAGGCACCCTCGTTGATGGTCGAGGCACGTTGCTTGAATCTTTCGATGGAGGCGAAAAGCTCCTTGGCCGCCTGATAGACGATCTCTCCCTCGCGATACAGCTTGAAGCCTTTCGGACCGCGTTGGCACAGACGCGTGCCCAACCTGATCTCGAGCGACTTCAGGTGCTCGCTCAAGACGGACTGGGAGAGGTTCAGTGTGGCTTGCGCGGCGGTGAAGCTGCCTTCTTCGACGATTGCGCAAAAGCAGCGCAGAAGCTTGAGATCGACGTCGTAGATTTGGCTCGGACCGGACATGGGGCACGTTCCTTTGGCGCAGAAACTTGGCGACCCACCTGGCCTTCCCTCCCCGCATCGAGCGTAGCAATAGGCATGCCAAGCCGCATTCGCCCAATGTTTGGGCGCTGATCTCGGTCGTTTTCGATTTCCGCCTTGGCATGTCGTGTTTTGTCCCTGCCAACAGAGCGGGCGCGCCGGAGTACACCGGCCGGGGCCTGCTTCATTTTTGTGTGTCCTGCCCAAGGTAGAAGCGGCATTTCAGTCGATCGATGCTTGCCTCTTTCCGGATGGTTCGCGTCTGCGTTGGCCCATAGCCTCGCTTCCGGTTTGCTGGAGCGAGTTCATCCATGACCCCCAATGATCAGACGGAAGAGTACCTCACCGAGGCCTGGCTCGATCGCCGGCGGCTTCTACTCGGCGCGGCCGCCGCTGGCGGCTCGGGCCTGCTGTCGGCCATCGCCGCGTGCCCAGCGCTTGCCTCCGGCAAGCGGGGTGGAATCCTGCGCTACGGCTTCGGCGACATCGATCCCGGCGAGCGCATGGATCCGGCCGCAGTCCAGAACGGCGCCAGCATCGAGCTCATGCATATCATCTACGAGCCGCTGGTGCGGCGCGGCAAGGACTGGAAGTTCTCCCCCTGGCTCGCAGAGTCCTACGAGCTCGACAAGGAGACCAACACCTGGACCTTCCGCCTGCGCAAGGGGGTGAAGTTTCACGACGGCTCGCCGATGACGGCGAAGGATGTGGTCTACACGCTGAGCCGCCTCGTTGACGAAAAGGTCGGTGCCTCGCTTCGGTCTCGGTTGAAAGGCACCTACGATGCCAACAGCCTTGAGGCTGTCGACGACCACACCGTGAAGATTCACATGTTGCGGCGGGACACGATGCTCGACCAGCCGCTGTCCCGCTACAACACCGGTATCTTGAAGGCCGGCACTTTGCCGACCGCCGATCCCAAGACCGCGATCGGCACCGGGCCGTTCAAGGTCACTAGGTTCCAACCGGGTCAGTCCTGGCAGGTGGAGCGGTTCGCCGGCTATTGGGACGCCGGTCTGCCCTATCTCGACGGCATTCAATGCATTGCCATTCCGGATCAGAGCGCCAAGGTGCAGTCGCTGGTCTCCGGCACCGTCGATCTTATCGACCCTGTGGACTCTGTCATCATCAAGCAGCTCTCAACCAACCCCAAGGTTCAGGTTCAGCCGCTGCCGAGCGCGATGTCGTGGTGCATCTTCCTCAATCAGAAGGTCAAGCCGTTTGACGACGTGCGGGTTCGCCGTGCCATCAAGCTTGCCGTGGACCGCAAGCTTATTCTGGACACGGTCTATCAGGGCTTCGGCGTGATCACGCCGGATGTGCCGCTTCCACCCGGCGACCCGATGTTTCCGACGGACGTGGGGGACGGGGCCCAGGATATTCCCGGCGCCAAGAAGTTGCTGGCGGAAGCGGGCTTTCCGAACGGCCTCGAGTTCACGCTCTACACCTCGCCCATTCTCCCGGGAATGGTCGACCTTGCGGTCACCTTCGCCGAGTCGGTCAAAGCCGCCGGAATCCGGGTCACTGTCAATCAATGGCCGGCAGCGACCTATTGGGATCAGGTGTGGATCAAGTATCCCACATACATCGACTACAACTACCGGCGCAACGCGCACGACGCGCTCGACCTCGCCTTCGCCAAGGGAACGCCCTACGCCGCCGGTGTGAACTTCGATGAGGACGGCAAGCTGCGCGAGTTCATCGACAAGGCGCTGGTCGAATCCGATCCGGCTAAGCAGACGGAAATGTACAAGGAGGCGCTGCGGCGTGTGGCGCTTGAATCCGGCGTCATCGTTCCCTGCTTCTTGAGTCGCAACTTCACGGTCGGCAAGAACGTGAAGGGTCAGTTGTTCGAGTGGGAAATGCCCGCCTCATATTTCCTGCTGTCCAAGGACGCATGATCGATTCCCTCGCAGTGAGTACGGAAAGGAACTGACAGGTGGCACCGAAGAAATTCCATCTCGGCTGGTTCATGACCGCCACGGTAGACGACTGGAACCAGCCGTTCTCCTCTGACGGCAATCCGTGGGGCGGGGAGTTCTATGTCGATATGGCGAAGGCGATGGAGCGCGCCTGCTTCGACTACATTATGCTCGAGGACACGCTGATGATCGCCGACGCCTACGGCGACAGCACGGAGACCTATCTGAAATACGCCCTGATGGGTCCCAAGATGGATCCGGCGCCGCAGGCCGCGTTGATCGGCGCCGCCACCACGAACCTGGGCGTGGTCGCCACATTCTCGACCATGGCCTATCCGCCTTTCATGCTGGCGCGTCTGTGCACGACGCTCGACCACATCTGCACCGGACGCTTCGGCTGGAACATCGTCACCACCGGCGAGAACCATGCGGCGCGCAATTTCGGGATGGATGAATTGCCGCCGCGCCAGCAGCGCTATGACATGGCTGACGAATACATCCAGGTCGTCAACGCACTATGGAAGAGCTGGGACCCCGATGCAGTCGTTCTCGATCGCGAGAGCTCCACTTACGCGGACTACACAAAAGTCCGGCCGATCAATTTCGTCGGCAAGTACTACAAGGTTCGCGGGCCGCTCAATACGGCGCCGTCACCGCAGGGGCGCCCGGCTTTCGTCCAGGCCGGCGGCTCGCCGCGCGGCCGGCAATTCGCGGCGGAGACCGCGGACAGCATCATCGCCGCCGCTTCAGGCATCGAGGCGATGCGGGAGTACCGCACCGATATCCGCAAGCGCGCCGCAGCCGTGGGGCGCAACCCGGACGACATCAAGGTCCTGTTCATCGTGGCGCCGGTGCTCGGAGAGACCAAGAGAGCGGCACAGGAGCGGTTCGACCTCTACGTCAATTCACCCGACTACATCGTCAAGCAGCTCTCCGGCATCAGCTCGGTAACCGACATCGACTTCTCCAAGTTCGACCTCGACAAGGAGCTGCCGCGTCTGACCACCAATGGCGAGCAAGGGTCGCTCGATGCTTTTGCGCAATGGGGGAGCGGAAAGACGCTTCGCCAGCTCGTCATGGACCGCGCCAAGCGCGGGCTCGAGGGCGTCGTCGGCACTCCCGACCAGGTTGCCGAGCGGATGATCGAGGTCAACGAGGAGATTCAGGGCGACGGCTTCCTGATCAATTCGCCGTTCCAGAAGATCAGCCGCCGCTATGTCAACGAGATCTGCGAGGGCCTGGTTCCTGAGCTCCAGCGCCGTGGCGCCGTTCGCACCGAGTACACCAAAGGCACGCTGAGGGACATGCTGCGCGAATTCTAAGCCGATCTTCCAAGGCTCGCAGCCAGCAGGGAGTGAGCGCTTCGATCGATGCCGCGCTCGGGGCGGACGGACTGGAGACAGGGACGACAAATGCCGGCAAAGAAATTCCACCTCGGCTGGTTCACGAACTTCATCACGGATGAATGGAGCTCGACGTTTGCCGCCGGGGGTCGGCCATGGGACGGAAAGTTCTACATCAACATGGCGCAGGCGATGGAGCGCGCGTGCTTCGACTACATCATGCTCGAAGACACGTTGATGATTTCCGATGCCTACGGCGGCACGTCCGAGGCCTATCTCAAGCACGCCATCATGGTCCCGAAGCACGACCCCATGCCCCTCGCCGCCCTTCTCGGCGCGAACACAAAGCGCATGGGCATCGTCGCCACCATGTCGACCATGGCCTGGCCGCCGTTCATGCTGGCACGCGCAAGCAACACGCTAGACCACATCTGCAAAGGCCGCTTCGGCTGGAATATCGTGACGAGCGGGGAAAATCACGCCGCGCGAAATTTCGGCATGACCGAGTTGCCGCCGCGCCAGGAGCGCTACGACATGGCCGACGAGTACGTCGACCTCGTCAAGCAGCTCTGGTCGAGCTGGGATCAAGATGCGGTCGTGCTCGACCGCAGGACCGGAACCTACGCGGATCACGCCAAGGTGCGGCCGATCAATTTCGTCGGCAAGTACTACAAGTGCCGCGGACCGCTCAACACGGCGCCTTCCCCGCAGGGCCGCCCCGCATTCGTGCAAGCGGGCGGCTCGCCGCGCGGCCGGAAGTTCGCGGCGGAGACGGCCGACAGCATCATAGCGCCGTCCGCCGGCATTCAGGGCAACAAGGCCTACCGCGACGACGTGCGTGCGCACGCGAGGAACGCCGGACGCGACCCGGACGAGATCAAGGTGCTCTTCGTCGTGGCGCCCATACTCGGCGAGACCGATGCCGAGGCGAAAGCCAAGTTCGAGCGTATCCGCCAGCATCCGATGTTCGTCGAGCGGACGCTCGCCAGTATCAGCTCGATCACCGACATCGATTTTTCCAAGTTCGATCTCGACTCCGAGCTGCCGCGCCTGACGACAAACGGCGAGCAGGGATCGCTTGATGCCTTCGCCCAGTGGGGCAGCGGTAAGACGCTGCGCGAGCTCGTCATGGAGCAGGTCTCGCGCGGCCTCGATGGCATGGTCGGTACCCCCGACCGCGTCGCCGACAACATGGGGATGATCATGGAGGAGGTCGGAGGCGATGGCTTCCTGATCACGCGTCCCCACACGACCTTCGTCAGCCGCCAATACATCACCGACATCTGCGAGGGGCTTGTGCCGGCCTTGCAGCGGCGCGGACTGGTGCGCACCGAGTACACGAAGACCACGTTGCGGGAGACGTTGCGCGAATTCTGATCGGATGTGAGCAGGCAGTCGGGATTGACCAAGCCGCTCGGTGAGAATGACCCAGGAAGGGCTGACGATGGCCGTAAAGAAGAAGAAGTTTCACTTGGGCTGGTTCATGAACTTCACGCCCGACGAATGGGAGCTTCCGCTCACGTCGGCCGGCGGGCAGCCGTGGGACGGCAAGTTCTTTATCGAGTGGGCGCAGGAGATGGAGCGCGCCTGCTTCGACTACATCATGATCGAAGACACGCTCATGATCTCGGACTCCTACGGGGGCAACACGAAGGCGTATCTCAAGCACGCCATCATGGGGCCGAAGCATGATCCGGCACCGCTGGCTGCCCTTCTCGGCGCCAACACGAAAAAGATGGGGGTGGTCGCCACTTTCTCGACCATGGCCTACCCGCCCTTCATGCTTGCAAGGCTCTGCAACACGCTGGATCACATCTGCAAGGGGCGGTTCGGCTGGAACATCGTCACCAGCGGCGAGAATCTCGCCGCGCAGAACTTCGGCATGGACGAGCTGCCTCCGCGCCAGCAGCGATACGACATGGCCGACGAGTACGTCGAACTGGTCAAGCTGCTCTGGGCGAGCTGGGACGACGATGCGGTGGTCCTTGACCGCAGGACCGGCACCTACGCGGACCATACGAAGGTCCGGCCGATCAATTTCGTCGGCAAGTATTTCAAGTGCCGCGGCCCGCTGAACACGGCCCCGTCCCCGCAGGGCCGCCCGGCCTTCATACAGGCGGGGGGATCGCCGCGCGGCCGAAAATTCGCGGCAATGACCGCCGACAGCATCATAGCGCCGTCCGCCGGCATCAAGGCCAACAAGGCTTATCGCGACGATGTCCGTGCGCACGCGGCGGCCGCCGGCCGCGATCCCGACGAGATCAAGGTCCTGTTCGTCGTCTCGCCGATTCTTGGCGCAACCGAGCCAGAGGCCAAAGAGAAGCTCGCCCGCATCCAGGCGGCGCCGTACTACGTTGAGAAGACGCTGGCCGGCCGCAGCTCGACCTCCGACATCGATTTTTCACAATTTGACCTCGACAAGGAGCTGCCGCCGCTGACCACCAACGGCGAGCAGGGCTCGCTCGACGCGTTCGCGCAATGGGGCAGCGGCAAGACGCTGCGCGAGCTCGTGCTCGACAACATCTCTCGCGGCCTTGAGGGCATGGTCGGCACACCGGATTCCGTCGCGGATTACATGGAGTCGGTGATCAAGGAGGTCGGCGGCGACGGCTTCCTGATCACCAAGCCGCAGACGACGCTCGTCAACCGCAACTACATCACCGAGATATGCGAGGGCCTCGTCCCGGCACTGCAGCGCCGCGGCCTGGTGCGTACGGAATACACGAAAAGCACGCTGCGGGAGACGATTCGCGAATTTTGAGGGTCGGCGACCACTCCGTTGGCGAGGCATCTATGAAAAGCTCTCTGGCCATGTCAGCCGCTCCGCAGGCTGAATTGCCTGCCCCGCTCGTCGACGCCAAGTCGTTTCGCAACGGCATGGCCAGGCTGGCGGCCGGCGTCAACATCATAACGAGCGCCGGCCCGGACGGATGGTGCGGGTTCACCGCCTCCGCGGTCTGCAGCGTAACCGATGACCCGCCGACACTGCTCGTGTGCGTCAATCGCGGCAGCCAGTCCTACGACACCATCAAGGCCAGCGGCACCTTGTGCGTGAACACCGTATCGAGTGGGCACGAGGAGCTGTCGATGCGCTTTGCCGGGGCCAACGGGCTGAAGGACATGAGGGCACGCTTTGCCGGCGCCGACTGGAGACCATTGATCACCGGCGCGCCGGCGTTGTCGGATGCCGGTGTCGCCTTCGATTGCCGGGTCGTCCACAACGTGCAGGTCGGCACGCACGATGCGTTCTTCTGCGAGGTGCTGGCGGTTCGCGAGGGGCGAGCCTCCGAAGGCATCGTCTATTTCGGCCGCAAGTT